>DATJHU010000013.1:0-20903 GCA_035493715.1 Alphaproteobacteria bacterium
TGATGCATCTGCGCGACGGTCTCGCCACCACCGCGGCGGAGCTATCCCGCGATATGTGCCATGACAGCGGCGCATTGACCCGGGTCATCGACCAACTCGAGCAGCGGGGCCTGATCGAACGCCGCCGCGCCCTGGTCGACAGGCGGGTGGTGGAGCTCACGCTCACCGAGGCCGGTCTCGCCACGGTGAACGCACTGGTGCCGACAGTCGTCGGCCTCCTGAACGGTTCTCTGGCAGGTTTCACCCATGATGAGGCCGCAGACTTCACCCGCTTGCTCAAGAAATTCATCAACAATATCTCGGCCGACAGCGAGGCAAAGGAATTGGAGCTGCTCGCATGAGCGATACGTCGTCGCGCCCGCAGGGCACCGCACCACATCCTGTAGGCGCCCCGAAACGCCGCAGCCGGCGGCGCCCGGCGCTGCTGGCTCTGGCAGCTGTGACGATCGTGGGGGGGCTTGGTTGGGCGTTTTACGATTTCGTGCTGATGGGCAAGACCGTATCGACGGACGACGCCTATGTCAGCGGCGACGTCGTGCAGGTGACCAGCAAGATGGCCGGCACCGTGATCCAGCTTCACGCTGACGATACGCAAGCAGTGAAGCAGGGCGACGTCCTGATCGAACTCGACCCTGCCGATGCCAATATCGGCATGGCATCGGCACAGGCCGGGTTGGCGCAGGCGGTGCGCAACGTAAAGGCGCTCTATGCTCAAGCCGATCAGTTGCGTGCGCAGATCGACGCGCGCGAAGCGGATTTGAAGCGAGCGCAGGACGACGCCAAGCGGCGCAGCACGCTGATCGCAACAGGAGCGGTGTCGCGAGAGGACTTCTCCCATGCCCAGGACACGACGGCCGCACAGAACGCAGCCCTGATCGCCGCACAGGCGCAGCTTGAGCAGACGCTGGCCCAACTCGGCACCACGCCAATCGCGGGCAACCCCGACGTGCTGGCTGCCGCCTCCAAGGTTCGCACCGCCGCATTGGCGCAAAAGCGTGCGCGTATCATCGCACCGGCTGATGGCGTCATCGCGCGACGCGGCGTCCAGATTGGGCAGCGAGTCGATGCCGGCACGCCGCTTATGGCGATCGTGCCGCTGCAGGACGTCTGGATCGACGCGAACTTCAAGGAAGTGCAGTTGCGGGATATGCGCGTCGGCCAGCCGGCAACGGTCACGACGGATCTCTACGGCGGCAGGGTGACTTATCATGGCAAGGTCGCGGGCCTCTCTGCCGGCAGTGGTAACGCCTTTGCGCTGCTTCCGGCGCAGAATGCGACCGGTAACTGGATTAAGATCGTCCAGCGCGTGCCGATCCGAATCCTGTTGGATCCAACGGAGATCAAGGCCAGTCCGCTCCGTATCGGGCTTTCGACCAATGTCAGCGTCGATGTCAGTGACACATCAGGCACATTGGTCGGCAACAAGGTGCGCAACCAGCCCTTCCCGGCGCAGCAGAGCGACGGCGCCGATCTGTCGGTCGATACTCTGATCGCGCGGATCATCAGCGAGAACGGCGGCGGCGCAACAGTCGCCTCGACGGGGTCGCAGGCCGTTCGATGAGCGGCGACGGCGGAAGCTTACCGCCACTTAGAGGCTCGGCGCTCGCCATCACCTCGATCGCGCTGGCGCTCGGCACCTTCATGCAGGTGCTGGACAGCTCCATCGCCAATGTCTCGATCCCGACTATCGCCGGCAATCTGGGCGTTAGCGCCGACCAGGGCACGTGGGTCATCACCTCCTTCGCCGCGTCGAACGGCATTTCGGTGCCGATCAGTGGCGCACTGATGCAGCGTTTCGGCGTCGTGCGAACCTTCGTGGTCTCGGTGCTGCTGTTCACGCTCGCCTCTTTGCTCTGCGGCATTGCCTGGAGCCTGCCGTCGCTGGTCCTGTTCCGCGTCGTCCAGGGCGCGGTGTCGGGACCGATGATCCCCGGTTCGCAGGCGTTGCTGGTCGCAATCTTCCCGCCGCACAGGCGGGGCGCCGCGCTTGCCATCTGGTCGATGACGACGCTGATCGCGCCGATCTGCGGCCCGATCTTCGGGGGCTATATCTCCGACAATTTTACTTGGCCGTGGATCTTCCTGATCAATCTGCCGGTTGGCCTGATCTGCGCGGTCTTCTCCTGGCGCATGTTGGCCCAGCGAGAGACCCCGACACGGCGTGTGCCGGTCGACCGGATGGGTTTCGCGCTGCTCGTCGTATGGGTCGCCTGCCTGCAGATCGCGCTGGACAAGGGCAAGGACGCCGACTGGTTCGCCTCCCCGCTGATCACAACCTTGCTGGTCGTGACTGTGATCGCCTTCGTCGCATGGCTCATCTGGGAACTGACCGACGAGAACCCGATCGTCGACCTGTCTTTCTTCAAGTCGCGCAACTTCACGATCGGCACGCTGTCTTTCTGCCTGGGCTATGCGCTGCTGTTCGGTAATCTGGTACTGCTGCCGCTGTGGCTGCAGAGCAATGTCGGCTACACGGCGACCTGGGCCGGCCTGGTCGCGGCGCCCGCCGGCATTGCTGCGGTCGCGTTGTCGCCGGTCGCGGCGCGGGTCATGAACAAGGTCGATGCACGTTGGACGGCGACGATCTCCTTCGTCGCCTTCGCCGTCTCCTATCTGATGCGCGCCGGCTACACACCGGATTCGAGCTTCACGGTGCTGATGATGCCGCTGATCGTGCAGGGCGTCGCGATGAGCGTGTTCTTCGTTTCGATGCTGACGATCCTGCTGAACGGCGTCCCGCCGCAGCGCGTGCCGGCCGCTTCCGGCCTTTCGAACTTCGCCCGCATCACGGCGGGCAGCTTCGCGGCATCGCTGACCACGGTCATCTGGGACCGGCGCGAGACACATTTCCAGAGCCGGCTCGTGGACCTTCTCGGCTTGAACAACCCGGCCCTGACGCAAGCCCTGTCACAGCTTCAGCATGGCGGCCTGTCGATGGCCCAAAGCCTGGGCGTGCTGGATCGCGAACTCGTCAATCAGGCTTATCTGCTGTCGTCGATCGACTTTTTCTGGGTCTCTGGCTGGCTCTGCCTTGCCGTTTTGCCGCTGGTCTGGTTTACGCACCGTTCGGTCGGCGGTGGTGGACATGCCGCGGCGGACTAGACGGTTTCAGCTCGTTAGCCCACAAATCCGCCCATGAGTGCGGAAGACACCGAATCGTTACCACCGCGCGCCAACCCGGAATTGGTCGGGCAGGGTACGGCCGAGCAGGAATTGCTCCGTGCGGCGCAAGGCGGACGGCTACCGCATGCCTGGCTGATTGCTGGGCCGGACGGTATTGGCAAGGCAACACTCGCCTTCCGATTCGCCCGCTACCTGTTCGCTGAGCGCGACCGACTGACGGATTCGCTGGCCGTCGCCTCGGACCACCCAGTCTTCCGCCGCGTCGCGGCGTCCGGACATGCTGACCTGCTGACCGTTGAGCGCCAGTTCGACGAGGACAAAGGGCGTCGCAAAAAAGACATCGCGGTCGACGACGTGCGCAAGATCGCGCCGTTCCTGCGGCTAACCGCAGCCGAAGGCGGCTGGCGTGTTGTCGTGCTGGACGGGGCGGACGGCATGAACCGCGCGGGGCAGAACGCTGTGCTCAAGATTCTGGAGGAACCACCGACCGGCGCGCTGATCCTATTGCTCACGGAGAGGCCGTCGGCGCTGCTACCAACGATCCGCAGCCGATGCCGGCTGCTGACCCTGCCGCCGCTGGACGACGTCGCCGTCACTCAGTTACTGGCCGACCATCGCCCAGATATCGACGCCAGCACGCGGAACGCCCTTGTGCGCATCGCGGCCGGCAGCATCGGCCGGGCGCTGGAGATCGCACGCCACGGTGGGCTGGAGATTTTGGCCGAATTCATCGCCATCGCCGGTCGCAATCCGGTGGACTGGCCCGCGGCCCATGCGCTGGGCGACAAGCTCTCGGGCGCGGCGGCCGACGAATCGTACCGTTCGTTCGTGCAGCTGCTGACCGACTGGCTGGGGGGCGCTATCCGCGACCTGGGCAGGGGCGTCCAGAGTACTGCGCCCGAGCTCATAAAGGGAGAAAAAGCGCTGATTGCCCGGCTTGCCGGAGCAGGGCGGCTTGAACCGGCCCTGGAGGTGTGGGAGAAAGTTTCGCATCTGTTCGCCCGGTCGGACAGCGCCAATCTGGACCGGCGTCTGACGGTGATCTCCGCCCTTGATACGTTAAGCACCGCCCTGCGCTAACGGCGTGACATTTCGCTGACCGGCACCAGTTATTCAATCGGAGCATAGGCTTCCGGAGTTGTCATGAGCGGCAAGTTTTTCGTCACCACCCCGATATATTACGTCAACGACCAGCCGCATATCGGCCACGCCTACACGACGCTGGCGGCCGACGTCACGGCACGCTTCCACCGGCTGGCCGGGCGCGATGTATTCTTCCTGACCGGCACTGACGAGCACGGGCAGAAGGTGGCGCAGTCGGCCGCCCAGAACGGGGAGACGCCGCAACAGCTGACCGATCGCGTGTCGCAGAATTTCCGTGACCTGACCAAGCTGATGAACTACTCGAACGACGACTTCATCCGCACCACCGAACCACGCAACGTCGCCGCGGCGCAGGCGCTGTGGCGGGCAATGGCCAAGGCGAGCGCGCCGAACGGACAGTCGGCGATCTATCTCGGTTCCTATTCCGGCTGGTACTCGGTGCGGGACGAGGCGTTCTACGACGAGGGCGAGCTGAAGGACGGGCCGGACGGCACCAAGCTCGCCCCCACTGGCGCACCGGTCGCCTGGGTCGAAGAACCCAGCTATTTCTTCCGCTTATCCGCCTATGGCGATGCCTTGCTTGCGCTTTATGAGGCCGAGCCCGACCTAGTCGCACCGTCCAGCCGACGTAACGAGGTGAAGAGCTTCGTCAAAGGCGGGCTACGCGATCTGTCGATCAGCCGCACCAGCTTCTCCTGGGGCGTACCGGTGCCGGGCGACGAGAAGCACGTCATGTATGTGTGGCTCGACGCGCTGGTGAACTACATCGCCGCGCTCGGCTATCCGGAGACGGGCGCGGGCACGAAATACGCGCGCTACTGGCCGGCCGACCTGCACCTTGTCGGGAAGGACATCGTGCGGTTCCACACGGTGTATTGGCCCGCCTTCCTGATGGCCGCGAACCTGCCGCAACCCAAGCGCGTCTTCGCCCACGGCTGGTGGACCAGCGAGGGGCAGAAAATGTCCAAGTCGCTGGGCAACGTCATCGCGCCGCAGAATCTCGTCGATACCTACGGGCTAGACCAAGCGCGCTACCTGCTGATGGCCGAGGTGCCGTTCGGTAATGACGGCGATTTCTCACATGCCTCAGCGGTGCGCCGGGTCAATGCCGATTTGGCCAACGGCATCGGCAATCTGGCACAGCGCACGCTGACCTTGATCCAGAAGAACTGCGATGGCGCGGTGCCGCAACCGGGCGAATTTACCAGCGAAGACAATGTGCTGCTCAGCGCGGCCGACGGTTTGCTCGATAAGATCGAAGACGACATCCGGCAGCAGGCATTCCACGAGGTGCTACGAAGCATCTGGTCGCTGGTCGGCAATGGGGACGGCTATATCGACGCGATGGCACCCTGGGCGCTGAAGAAGACCGATACGGCGCGCATGGCGACCGTCCTTTACGTGCTCGCAGAAACGCTTCGTACGCTCGGCATCGTGATCCAGCCCTTCATGCCTGAGAAAATGGCCCAGTTGCTCGATCTGCTGGCCGTTCCTTCGGACAAGCGCGATTTCGCGGCGCTGGGTGCGGCAAATCGGCTGAAACCCGGCACGCCCCTGCCACCACCGCAGGGCCTGTTCCCGCGCATCGTTGAAGCTGCGTAAACATGCTCGTCGACAGCCACTGCCATCTCGAATTCCCCGACTTCGCCCAGGACCAGGAAGGCGTCATCGGCAGGGCGCGTGCGGCCGGGATCGGGCATTTCTTGACGATCTGCACGCGCGTGAAGCGGTTCGACGAGATCCTACGCGTTGCCGAAACGCATACCGACGTCTCCTGCTCGCTGGGCACCCATCCACACAATGCGGAAGAGGAGGAGGAGGTCACCACCGACAGACTGATGGCGCTGGCGCAGCATCCCAAGGTGGTGGCGATCGGCGAAACCGGGCTCGACTATTATTACGACAACAGCCCGCGCGAGTTGCAGCAGGAGGCGTTTCGGCGTCACATCCGCGCGGCCATTGCGCTTGAGCTGCCAGTCATCGTCCATACGCGCGACGCGGATGACGATACGTCCCGGATCCTGCGCGAGGAGGGGCAGGGGACCGGGGTGAAAGGCGTCATCCACTGTTTCAGCTCCAGCCCACAACTGGCTGAAGACGCTCTGGATTTGGGTTTTTATATTTCATTTTCCGGCATCCTGACTTTCAAGAAGGCCGAGGAATTGCGCGAGACGGCGCGGAAGGTGCCGGCGGAGCGCATGCTGGTGGAAACCGATGCGCCGTTCTTGGCGCCGATCCCGATGCGCGGCAAGCGCAACGAGCCGGCCTTTGTCGTCCATACCGCCAAGGTGTTGGGTGAACTGCACGGGATGGACGAGGCGGCCCTCGCGGCGCAGACAACCCGCAATTTCTTCGCGCTGTTCAGCAAGGCCGCACCGGCCGGATAATGAGTACACGCGTCACCATCCTCGGGTGCGGCAACTCCACCGGCGTGCCTATGGCCAACGGAGATTGGGGACGCTGCGACCCGGCCGAGCCACGCAACCGCCGCCGCCGCGCTTCGATCTTGGTTGAGAAGGACGGCACCACCGTCCTGATCGATGCGGGGCCCGATATGCGCGACCAATTGCTGTCGGCGGGTGTCAACAAACTGGATGCGGTGATCTTCACCCACGCCCATGCCGATCACTCGCAGGGCACCGACGACCTGCGCGCCTTCGTGCGCTATGGCGGCACGCCGCTGCCGATTTACGGATATCCTGAACTGCTGGAGGAGATCAGGGGCCGATTCTCCTATCTCTTCGGGGGCGCGCGTGCGGGCTATTACGACAAGCCCTTCCTGCAGATCCAGGAAACGCCTCCCAATCTGCGGATCGGCGCGCTGGACTTCTCCCTCTTCGAGCAGGACCATACAGTCTGCCGCACGCTCGGCGTTCGTGTCGGGTCGCTCGCCTATTCAACGGACGTGAAAAACCTGCCGGAGGCTGCATTCCAGACGTTAGCCGGGATCGAAACTTGGATTATCGCCGCCGTGCGCCGCGAACCGCATATCGCGCACGCGCATCTCGACCTCGTCTTGGAATGGATCGCGCGCGTGCAGCCCCGCCAGGCTTTCCTGACCCATCTCAATTTGTCGATGGATTACACCACGCTGCTGAATGCGCTGCCCGCGGGCGTCGAACCTGCCTATGACGGCAAGATCGTCGACGCACATGGCTAAAGCGGCAAAGCAGGAGCCGTCACCTCGACGGCCGATCGAGCCGATCGAGATTCCGCCACGTACCTGGACGGTCTGGGCGATCGGGATCAGTCTGTTCTTTGCCTTCACGCGGCTGATCGCGTTGCGCAACAGTCCGCTCGACCTGCTGCCGGACGAGGCGCAGTACTGGTCCTGGTCGCGCCATCTGGCATTCGGCTATTTCTCCAAACCACCGATGATCGCCTGGCTGATCCGCGCGACCACCGAACTGGCCGGCGGCAGCGACGAATGGGCGGTGCGCTTGGGAGCACCGTTGGTCCACGCGGGAACCGGTATCGTGCTGGCCTTTCTTGGCCGCGCCCTGTTCAGCGCACGCGCCGGTTTCGTCGCGGCGTTGCTCTACACCACACTGCCGGGCGTCATCTTCTCCAGCCTCGTGATCTCGACCGACGTGCCGCTGCTGTTCTTCTGGGCGCTGGCGCTGCTGGCGCTCTGGCAGGTCCTAGCGAAGCCGGACTGGCGCTGGGCGATCGTGGCCGGTGCCGCATTCGGCCTAGGTTTCCTTAGTAAATACGCCATGGGCTATTTCCTGCTGGGCCTTGCCGTCTATGCGCTCACGGCCCCGCGTAACCAGTTGAAAGCCGCCTGGAAACATCTGGTGCTCGCGATCTTGGTGGCGGCTGGCTTCATCATCCCTAACCTGATCTGGAATTCGTCGCACGGCTGGGCGACGGTCGGACATACCGCGGCGAACGCGAATTGGGGGCAGGGGGCAGGCCTGCATCTGATGGAAGCACTGAGCTTCGCAGGCGCGCAGTTCGGCGTATTCGGCCCCGTGCTGCTGGTGGCACTGATCACCCGGCTGGTGCTTTGGCGCCGCGATCCGCCCCCGGTTCAAGAGCGTTTCCTGCTGGCATTCGCCGTGCCGGTGCTGGCGCTGATGATCGTACAGAGCGGCATCTCGCGCGCCCACGCCAACTGGGCGGCCGTCGCCTATGTGCCGGCAACCGTACTGATCGTGGGGTGGCTCGAGAGGATCCGCCGCGCTTGGCCGATCAACCTGACGATCGCGCTGCATCTCGCAGCCTTCGTCGGCTTCACGCTGCTGTTCGCCGGTTCCGTGCACGCGACACTGCCTAAGGGCGTCGACATCTTCCATCAGATGCGCGGGTGGAAGAGTCTCGCCAATCTCGTCTGGAAACGCATGGCGACGATGCCGGGCGATGCCAGCTTGGCCGCAGACGACCGCGAAGTGCTCGCCGAACTCGATTACAATCTGCGCGGCCGGTCCTTTCCTCTTGTTGCAGCGACCGGAAAGGGTCCTCCAGGCAACCAGTACGAGCTCGAGAACCCGGTAACCAAGGAGAACGGGGTACATGTCCTGCTGGTCGCGCGTTATGCCGACCGCGCCGAAATCCTTGATCGCTTCGACGCGCACAGGATGTCTGAACAATGGACCGTCGGTGCAGGGCAGGGGCGGCGGCGCCTCTATTTCGTCTATGAGCTCACGGGCTTCAAAGGCGACTGAGGATCTATGGAGAACAAACGGCGCGATCTGATCTGGCAAAAGGGAGCCGAAACCGGCTGGTCGCCCGAGATAAGGCTGGTCGGCGCCTATCTTCTATCCGGTCCACGCTCGAACCGCATCGGTTGCTTTCAATTCGATCTGGAGGAAGCAGCCGAGCAGACCGGCCTCGGCGAGGACCGGGTCGATGAAATTGTCGAGACGCTTGAACAGGACCGCTTTGTCCGTTTCGACCGGTCAACCGGCTGGATCTGGATACCTGAAATCCTGCGGCAAAATCCGTTTAGCGATGCCGACGAGGTGCGGCGTACACTGGCCGAACTGGCGGCCGTTCCGCGCGGGACCGCCTTCCGCGCCGATCTTGTCCAGCTCTTCCGCCAGTCGGCCGATCGCCCGGGCACAGCGGAAGCGCCCAGACCGCGGCGCAATTTCGGCATCCGCGATTATTTCCGGCGCTGCCGGGTCTATCTCAATTCCTTGGTCGATACGCGTGCGCTGCGGCTGCTGGGTACCCTGACCGTTATCCTCGCCATCCTGTTCGTCGTGTTTCCAGCGATCGACATCGGCGTTGCGGGCTGGTTCTTCGTCCCCCCGCGCAGTTTCAGGCTCGGCGAAACCTGGATCGGACGGTTCTTCGATTCCGACATCCATTTTGGGATGGAATGGTTCCTGCCGGTGATCGTCGGCGTTTTCATCTACGGAATGGTGCGTAAGCGGCCGATCTGGAACTTGACGCCGCGGAACTTCCTGTTCGTCGTGCTTTCTATCGCACTCGGCGCCGGATTGCTCACCAACGTGGTCCTGAAAGACAGCTGGGGCAGGGCGCGTCCCAGCCAGATCGTGGAGTTCGGCGGCGCGAAGCAGTTCAGCCCGCCTTTCATGCGCAGCACGCAATGCGACAAGAACTGCTCCTTTGTCTCGGGCGATGCCTCTTTGGCCGCAAGCTTCCTGTCCTTTGCCGTGATCGCAACCCGCCATCGCCGTCGGTGGTGGGCCGGGATCGGAACCTTTACCGTCGTCGTCGGTATTATGCGCATGGGTCGCGGCTCGCATTTCCTCAGCGACGTCGTGTTCGGCATCATTTTCACAACAATGATCGTGCTAATACTTCAGCGATTGATCTTGGAAGATCGTTGGCGTAAGTGGCCAAAATGGCGGGGCCCGGGACCGGAAACGCCGCAGGGCGAAAGCCCCTAACCTGGAAGGTTCGATGGCGAAAGACGGGGAATATCGCAGCGAGGTCGGCGACATGGCCCTGTCGGAAATAGCCGCCCGAACCGACCACCCACCTGCCGAAGCAGATAATTTTCGCGCAACATTCGAACACGCGGCGATTGGAATCGCCCACGTATCGGTTGATGGAACGTGGCTGCGCGTCAACCGCCGCCTTTGCGACATGCTTGGCTACGGGCGCGATGAACTTTTAGCCATGACATTCCAGGATCTGACGCACCCGGAGGATTTGCACGCCGATTTGGAGCTGTTTAACGCAGTTCTTGCGGGTCAGCGCGACACATACTCTATGGAAAAGCGGTATTTCCGTAGGGACGGTTCCGTCGTCCCTGTCAATTTGACCGTAGCGGTCGTCAGGCTGAGCGATGGGGCGCCATCTTATTTCATCTCGATGGTCGACGATATCACCGCGCGCAAGGAAATGGAGGAATCCCTCAGGCGATCGCAGAAAATGGAGGTCATCGGGCAGTTGACCAGCTCCATTGCGCACGACTTCGGAAATTTCCTGAATGTCGTGAAGGGGAACCTTCAGCTTCTTCAATTAGCGCAATTGGATGGGAAGAATTCCGAATATGTTTCTTCAGCATTGACGGGCGCCGAACTGGCGGAGAAATTGATCCGCCAACTGCTCTCGTTCTCCCGTCACCAGGAACCCGAGCTTGAAGCCCTCGACATCGATGTCCTGATCAAGGGTGTCGGCGCCTTACTACGGCGCGCTGTCCATAATCGAATCGCACTCAACTTTAGCCTCCAAGCCGCTGATTTTTCGTTGATTTGCGATCGCGTTCAGCTCGAGACCGCCTTGTTCAACCTGATCCTGAACGCGCGCGATGCGATCGGCGACAACGACGGGCGAATCACGGTTACAACCAGAACAGTGCAACGCAACGGCAACGATTACGTGCGCCTCAGCGTGCGCGATAGTGGCCAGGGCATGGCGCCCGAGGTCCTGGCGCGTGCCATGGAACCATTCTTCACGACCAAGGCCGTCGGCGAAGGCACCGGGCTTGGCCTCAGTCAGGTCGCAAGATGCGTCGCGGAGATGAAGGGTTTCGTCGAAATCGACACAAAACCGGTCGCCGGCACCGATGTTCAGCTTTTCCTGCCGACGCGCCAGATTCTAAGCCTCTGAACCTGAATGACCTTTTAGGCTGATGGATTTATTTTCCATAATATATATTATGCGATATGATCATGAGCGATGGGGGATATGCCCACGCCCTATTCGAGTTCTTTGAACGGCTCCGGATAGACCAACTCTCCAGCCCGCCGAATTTCATATTTTCCCAATGTGCACACCATGAAATACGGTCCGGCATATGCGCACGAAAAATGTCGGGCCGCTTCGACGCTGAAACCGAAACGCTCGTAATAAGGCGGGTCGCCCAACACGAAGACGGCCTCCCACAACCGCTCGGTCGCTATCTCCATTCCCCGCCGGATGAGCGCCGATCCTATTCCTAGATTTTGAAAATGCGGACGCACGCCAACGGGCGCGAGCGATAGCGCCCGCATCGGCGCCTTCAGCGTACTGAACAGGATATGCCCGAGTATCCGAGTGTCGCGTTCGGCAACGAGAGAGACCGATGCGGCACCGATTGCGCGAAGGTTGTCGACCAGCAGCGCTTCCGCAGGACCGCCGAACGCCAACCCATGCACCTCACGGATTGCCTCTCGGTCGCCCTCGCCCTCTTCCCGAATCTGCACATCCATCACGCGCTCACTTGATGAAATACCCTCCGACCTTCCAGACTTTCCCTTCATGCACCAGCGTGGTCACTTCTGTTGCCTGCGCCCTGTTTTCGAACACGCTGTCGAATGAGACGACGGCGTAATCGCCATCCGGCACACCGGGCAGTGACGTCATCTGCTGGAAAGCCTGGTACTTGCGCGACTTCAGCGCGCCCAGCTTATCGCGCGGCGCGCTGACCTGCTTCACCCAGGCGTCCTGGTTGATGCCTTGCTGGAACAACGTCGCGGCGGCCGCCCAGCTTGCGGCGTAGTCTTTGTCATCGACCAGCTTCAGCCAGGCCTTGGCGGCCGCCACTGCCGGATCTTCGACCGGATCGGCGGATAAAGATCCCGAAACCGCCAAAAGCAGCGCCAAAATCGACAGGAACCTCTTCTGCATCGCCTTACTCCCGTTCTGCGCCCCCTACTCGGCCCTTATGCTCGGCCGCTGCGGCTTGGACAGGCCGGCACCGAGCCGGACGCCGCCATCGACCATGATGATCTCGCCGGTGATGAAATCCGCGCCTTCCAACAGCCAGACGATAGGTTCGGCCACATCCTCGGGCTGCGCAACGCGACCTAGGGCCGCCGCGTCCGAATACACGTCGCGGACACGCGCGAACGCCGCTTCGCCCACGCCATCCTTCAGCCAGCGGGATTCGATGGCGCCCGGCGACACCGCATTCACCCGGATTTCCGGTCCCAGGACGCGCGCCAGCGTCAATGTCATGGCATTGAGCGCCCCCTTGGATGCCGTGTAAGCCACCGAACTGCCGCCACCGATGGCTGTGGAATTCGAAGAGACATTGACGATCGCGCCCTGTCCTTGTCTCCGCATCGCCGGCACAACGGCGCGCGTCATCTGGAACGCGCCGATAACGTTCACATCCAGCAACCGGTGGAAATCCGCGGCTTCCAGCAGATCGAGATCGGCCGGATTGGCGAATTTGGTGACGCCGGCATTGTTGACCAGCCCATCGATCCTGCCCCAGCGCTCCAACGCCGCCGCAGCGATCCGCCGGCAATCCGTATCGTCGGCCACGTCACCCTGCACCAGCAGCGCTTCGCCGCCCGCGGCTTCACAAGTCCGGGCGGTTTCCGCCGCTTCTGCTTCGCTGCGGGAATAGTTGACGACCACGCGCGCGCCCTTGCCGGCCAGCTGGATCGCAGTTGCCGCGCCGACGCCAGTCGCCGATCCGGTGACAATGCAGACCGATCCCAAAAGCTTCATATGCGTGCACCTTGCCGTGTTCAGTCGTGAAACTTTGCCATGCCCCGGCGCGTGTCAAGACAGCACGTCAAGATATTCATTTTGTGGCATTTTCCACCGCGATCGCAGAAACTGGATGAAGTCGCTGACCCGAGGAATTGTCATGAAATATCCGATTCTCGCCTTCTTGATCGCCGCTCTGGCTTTCGCGCCCGCCGTCCTCGCCGCCGAGGTCAAGAGCGAAACCCTGATCGCCACCACCAGAAGCTGGGACGGCAGGCTTTATAAGCCCTATTCCACCAAGCAGCCGGAACTGACGGTCATCAGGATCAGCATTCCGGCACACACCAGACTGGCCTGGCACGAGCATCCCGAGCCCAACGCCGCTTATATCCTGGCCGGCGATCTGATCATCGAGAAGCACAATGGCCAGAGGCACGTCGTGCATGCCGGCGAGGCGGTGGCGGAAACCATGGACACCATCCATCGCGGCATTACCGGCGCGAAGCCGGTCGTCCTCCTCGCCTTCTATGCCGGCGCGAAGGGTCAGCCCGTAACCGTTCCCTGGCCCTAACCTTTCGATTTGCCCGCCCAGGGGCCGGTTTCGGGCGCGGCGGCGGGCTTCTCCGCTGCCTGGGCGGCCAGAGAGGCAAGCCCCATCATCCCGCCGGCGTTCATGGCATCGACCATCATCGTCGGGATCAGGATCGTCGCGCCGCGCTCCTTGGTCGTCTCGTAGATGATGTTCATGGCGCGCAGCTGCAGTGCCGCCGGGTTCTGGGCGTAGATGTTGGCGGCATCCAGGAACTTCTGCGCCACCTCCTGCTCGGCCGCGCCCAGGATGACGCGCGCTTCCTTCTCGCGCTCCGCCTGGGCCTGCCGGCTCATCGCATCCTGCAGCGCCGCCGGGATCGCCACATCGCGGATCTCCACCGAGATCACCGACACGCCCCAGTCCATCGTCTTGCGGCCGATCTCCTCCTTCAGCAGCTTGTCGGCGTTCTTGCGGTCCGACAGCAGCGTGGTCAGCGGCGAGGAACCGATCATCTCGCGCAATGAGGTCTGCGCCACGCGGCCGATCGCCTGCCGGTAATCGGTGATCTCGAGCGCCGCGCGCTGCGGATCGTGCACCTGCCAGAACAGGATGGCGTCGATATTGGTCGGCACCGTATCGCGAGTCAGCGCCTGCTCCGCGTTGAACTCCGTGGTCTGGATGCGCTGGTCGATCCAGACCGTGACGGCGTCGATGAACGGCAGGATCAGGAACAGGCCCGGCCCCTTGATCGAGTGCAGCTTGCCCAGCCGCAGCACGACGGCCTTTTCCCACTGGTTCGCCATCTGCAGCGACATCGGCGTCAGCACGCCCAAAAGAACGGAAACGCCGCCCAGTCCGTAAAAGGCGGTATCGCCGGTCATCGTCCCCCAATAGAACGCGCCCGCCGCCAGGGCGAAGAACAGGATGCTGATAATGCCCGCGGGCGAACTTGCGCTGCGTGGATTCATGATGACTTCCCCCCTGCGATTTCCGTGATGCGCAACCCCAGCGCGGCCGGGTCGATCCCGGCGGAGCCAGCAGCGGCGATGGTCTGGCGTGCGAACCGGTCCAGCTCCTCCGCAGGCGGAACGGGCGGCTGCTGGGTGACATAGGTGCCCTGGGCGCGCACCATCACGATGGCGCCGGCCTCCTGGGCCGCCTCATAGGCATGGCGGACGGTGTTGAGATCGACCTTCAGCGCGACTGACACTTCCCGCATGGTCGGCAGGCGTTCCCCGGGGCGCAACGTCCCTGCCCCGACCGCGGCCAGTATCTGGTCGCGGATCTGCACATAGATCGGGACGCCTTTGGTCTCCAGCTTGAGCGTTTCCAGCACCGGCCGCCCTGTATGATTATCCTCATACAAGTGGCGTCGCGACATACGATGTCAACGATCTTTCCGGTGGCGCGGCTGCGCCGATGCGATACTGTCCCGGCCAACGAGACCGACAACCGGGGACGATCATGAGATTTGCGCCGCTCACCTGCCTGCTGCTGCTGGCCGGAAGCGCAACCGCCGCCGACGAGATGGGCGCGGTGAAAGCCGAGACGCTGCTGGCGACCGGCACGGCCTGGGACGGAGAAGCCTATAAGGCCTATCCGGCCGGCGACCCGGAACTGTCGATCCTCAGGATCACCGTCCCGGCGCACACCAGGCTGGCCTGGCACGAACATCCGATGCCGAACGCCGCCTATATCCTGTCCGGCACGCTGACCATCGAGAAGCAGGGCGACGGCAAGACCAAGATCGTCCATGCCGGCGACGCGGTGGCGGAGATGGCCGACACCGTGCATCGCGGCGTCACCGGCGACGTGCCGGTCGTGCTGCTTGCCTTCTATGCCGGCGCCAAGGGCGTCGGCGTCTCCAAGGCGGCGCCCTGACCATGGGCGCGCTTGACGGAAAGACCGCCCTCGTCACCGGCGCCAGCCGGGGCATCGGCGCGGCCATCGCCCAGCGCTTCGGCGCGGAGGGCGCGACGGTGATCGTCACCGCGCGCACGCTCAGCGGCAAGGGCAGCGACTATGGCGGCCAGGCGCTGGACGGTTCGGTCGAGGATGTCGTGAAAGCCATCGAGGCCGGCGGCGGCAAGGCCTTCGGCGTGCGTTGCGACGTCGGTGACCCGGCCTCGCGGGCGAAGGCGGCGGATGAGGTGATGGAACGGTTCGGCGGGCTGGACATCCTGGTCAACAACGCCACGACCACGGCGGGCGCGGGCATGTACGACACGATCACGCCGGAGCAATACGGCCGGGTGTTCGAGGTCAATGTGCAGGGCCCGCTGGACCTCATCCAGCGCTTCGCGCCGGGCATGGCCAAGCGCGGCGCGGGCTGGATCCTGAACCTGACCTCCAAGGCGGCGGAGCATCCGGACGGGCCGCCCTACTCCGCCCTGTTCACCGACGGCGGGATGATCCTCTACGGCGCGGCCAAAGCCGCGCTCAACCGCATGACCAGCGGGCTTGCCGCCGAGCTTTCGACCAGCAAGGTGGCGGTCAACGCGCTGGCGCCGTTCTCCGTGGTCTGGACCCCGGGCGCCGCGGCCTCGGGCCTGGAGCGCTATCGCTCGCTGCCGATGTGGCATGAAGAGCCGGTGGAGGGCATGGCCGAGGCTGCCCTGGCGTTGTGCAGCGGCGACCCGGCGCAACTCACCGGCCGGGTGGTCTACAGCACGACCTATCTGAAGGAGATCCGGCGCGAAATCCGCACGCTGGACGGAAGGAAGGCGCTCGGCGACTGGAAGCCGATGATCGATTGACAAGCCTTCTCCCGCCAGGCGGGAGAAGGTGGCGCGCCAGAGGCGTGCCGGATGAGGGGGCTGGAGACTGGGGATCCAGAGCCCCCTCACCCTCCCTTTGCTTGCGCAACGGGTCCCTCCCTCTCCCGCTCTGCGGGCGAGGGGTACTACTGAACGACGACCTCGCCGGTCATCATGGGATGCACGCCGCAGAAATATTTGTACGTCCCCGGCTTGTCGAAGGTGGCTTCGAACGTGCCGTCGGTGTCCATCATCGGCGACTTCACCTGCATGTCGGGCACGACCACCGTGTGCGGCAGGTCGTCCTGGTTCCTGAAGACCACATGCGTGCCGGGGGCGACCGTGATGCTGCCCGGCTTGAAGGCGAAGTTGTCGATGATGACCGTCTGAGGATCGGCCGTCTGAGGATCTGCCGTCTGGGGATCGGCCGCGTGGGCGGTCCCGGCTAGAACGCAGGCCGCGAGAAGAATCCGCATCCGCATGGCTCAGCCCTCCGCCAGGGTGCTGTCGGCGAGGACGACGGGCCCCTGCCCGCGCTTCACCGTCACGTCGGTGATGCCCAGCGTCGCGCGCAGCCGATCCGCCGGCACGCTCTTCAGCGGTCCCGGCGACGGCGCGGTGCCGGGCGACGGCTGCGGGAAGGCGGTCGACATCGCGGTGTGGAAGGCGACATGCCCCTCCACCTTTTGCATCACCTGGTGGATATGGCCGTTCAGCACCGTGACCGAGCCGAAGCGCTTCAGCAGCGCCAGCGCCTGGTCGCCGTCATCGGTCTTCCAGCCCCAGGCCTCGTCGACGGTCCAGAGCGGGATATGCGCCAGCACCACGATAGGCGTGGAGGCGCGCTTGTCCGCCAGATCGTCCTTGAGCCAGGCAAGTTGCTCCGCGCCCAGCGAGCCGAAGCCGCCGGCCTTGAAGTCGGCGACATTGACCAGGGCGACGAAATGCACGCCGCTTTCATCCCAGGCGTACCACCCCTTCCCCTTGGAGCCGTTGCCGTGACGCGCGAGATAGAGCGCGCCGTCATCGCCGCCCCAATCGTGCTCACCGGGGATGTAGTGGACCGACAGGCCGGCGCCGGCCGAGATCTGCGCCTCCAGGTCGAACTGTTCGGCCTTCGACAGATGGGTGATGTCGCCGGTATGCATCAGGAAGGCCGGGCGGTTCTTCATCGCCCGGATCTTGTCGATCGCCGCCTTGTAGGTGCCGGCGGAATCGTGGTTGGGGTCCTTGTCGAAGCCGATATGGCTGTCGCTGATCTGCACGAAATGCAGCTTGTCCGTGCCCGCCGCCTCCGCCTCCGCGATCGACAGCATGCGCGGCACGCCGCCCGTGACCGTCCATACGATGCCAGCGCCCGCCAGCGCCATGCAGCCCAGCAGGCCGCGCCGTCCGATAGTGTCCATGGTCAAACTCCCGTCATTGCGATGGGAGCGATACCGCCGGCACGTTCGAAAAATTCCGCCGGGAATAAAATCGCCATCGCGGTGGTAATGTCTCCGATGACAGGCTTTCGAAGAGACGGAATTGGGACCGCCAAACGACAACGCGCGCTTTGCCGAACTGGCGCTGCCGCATCTGGATGCCGCCTACAACCTGGCCCGCTGGCTGACCCGCGACCCGGCCGACGCGGCCGACGTGGTGCAGGAGGCGATGACGCGCGCGCTGCGCTTCTTCGGGTCGTTCCGCGGCGGCAACGGCAAATCGTGGCTGCTGACGATCGTGCGCAACACCGCCTTCGACTGGATGAAGGCCAACCGGCCGGCGGACACGGTCTCGCACAGCGACGACCGCTTCGGCACGGAGATCGAGAACATGCAGGCTGACGGAGATTCGCCTGAGGCCGCGCTGATCCGCGCGGCGGACAAGCAGACGCTGGACACGCTGATGGCCGCCCTGCCCCCGGAATTCCGCGAATGCCTGGTCTTAAGAGAGCTGGAAGATTTGTCATACAAGGAGATCGCGGCGGTGACCGGCGTGCCGGTCGGCACGGTGATGTCGCGGCTTTCGCGGGCGCGCCGGATGATGCAGCGCGGCTGGATTCTGGAGGACGCGCGATGATGCAGGCGATGCTCCACGAACAGGCCGAAGACTTGCTGAGCGCCCTGCTGGACGGCGAGCTCGACGCGCTGACCTCGGCGCGGGTCGAGGCGCATGTCGGCGTCTGTCCCACCTGCACGGCGGAATTCGCGCGGCTGACCGCGCTGAGCGCCGCGATCCGCGAACGGGCGACACGCCATCCGGTGCCGGATGCGCTGCGCGACGCCGTGTTTCCCAAGCCCGCGCCGGCCGCCAGGACGCCGAGCCCCCTTCGCGACCGCCTCTCGCGCTGGCTGCGCCCGGCCGCCGGCGGCTTCGCCGTCGGCGCGGCGCTGGCGACGGGCTTCGCCGTGCTGATCGATACGCACGACGCCGACACCCAGCTTGCCGACAACATCGTCTCCGCGCATGTCCGCGGCCTGCAGGCCGGCCATCTGACCGACGTGCAGATCAGCGACCAGCATCAGGTCAAACCGTGGTTCGACGGCAAGATCGACCTCGCCCCGCCGGTGAAGGACCTGACCGCGCAGGGCTTCGACCTGGTCGGCGGCCGGCTGGATTATTTCCAGGGCCGCGAAGCCGCGGTCGTGGTCTATCACCGCCACCTGCATGTCATCGACCTGTTCGTCGCGCGGTCGGCGAAGGCCGGCGCGGTCAGCGGCCCGAGCCTGACGACCGCGAACGGATACAACATCGTCCATTGGCGCGACGGCGACCGCGAATTTTGGGCGGTGTCCGACGTGAACGCGGCGGAGCTGAACGAATTCGCCGAGGCGATACGGCAGTAGAGGGCGCTCGGCCACTGAACACTCCCGATCGTTCAAAACGTAGGGTGGGCTAGCCGAACGGCGTAACCCACCGTCCAGCCGCCCGCACGATCCGGCGGGTTACGCTGACGCTAACCCGCCCTACGCAAACCCCCTGCGCTCCGCGCATGCGGCTTCGCCCCGCATCCGTGATCCGGATGCAGGTTGAGGCGTTTCGGGTGTTCGGAAAGCGTTTCGACCAAGGACATGCTGCACACCGCCCCGCTTATTTCGGCGGGCCGCGCTTCCGGGCGACGGCTTGCGTGTTGGGGTTGTGCTTGCTGGTCGGCGGGATGCGGAATCCCTTGCGCGGCAAGGTCGTCTTGGCGAGGGCCGGCCTGGTCGGAAGCGTCGTGCCCGCCACAGGCTGGGCCAGCATCGCCGGGGTCCTGACCTGCATGCCCGGCGGGCGGTGCGCCGGTCGGGCCATCTGGCGCAGGATCGCGGAGGCTCGGTCCACGGCATCGATGCCGCCTGGCTTGCGTTCCGCCGCCGGTGCAAAGGGATCGTCGACGGGCGGCTCGGCGCCCAGCGTCGCGCGGATCTCGGCGATCAGGCCGTCGAGCGGCCCCCGATCATAGTCCAACCTGACCTTGAGCGGATTCAGGTCGCGAAGATCGTCCAAGAGATCTTCATCGTCGTCGAGATCGTCATAGAGATCGTCGTAATCATAGAGATCGTTGAGATCGTCGAAGCGTCCGAGGCCAAGGCGCTGCTTGTTCCAACCGTCGCGGTCAGGCGCCTTGAACAGGCCCTTGATCTCGAACTCCAGCACGACGATCTGGCGCACGGCGCGGCTGATCTTCTCGAACTGGGCGATCGTCCCCTTCCCGCCCGCCATCGCGCGGTAGGTTTCAATCGGCGATCCCTTCAGCTGCCGCGTGGCCTCGGTCAGCGTCTCTGCCTGGGCCATGCCCATGGCGCGCAACCGGTCGAGCTCGGCCAGCCGCCGTTCCGTGAGCGCATAGGCTTCCGCCGCGCCCGCCACGACAGGAGGCGGTGCGACGATCTTTTTCCCATGAGCGCCGGTGACGAACATGGGAACATAGATAGAACTTATTCGCCGCACGTCAAGAGACTTGTTCTTTTTTAGTTCTCACTAGTGCCGGCCCGGCATATGATGGTTCCCGTACCCAGTGAGTTGGAGGCTATGGGTTAGCGGCTATTCCCGCGAAAAGCGCGGTTTTTGATCCATGCTGCGGCAAGCCCAATGGGGATCGCGAGGATCGCTGCCGGGATCGTTGCCGACGCATGAACAAGCGCCCCGAAGATTATTCCATTCAAGGTCATCTCACGGGGGCTCGTTTCAGCTTGAAGCAAAGCAGCAAAGACACAGAGCGCGATACTAATGCCAAGCCCTTCCACGGCTCCGCGCGTCCCGCGCCTGACAGTGAGCACGAGGGTTCCCAAAAATGCCGATATGACCACGACGAGAGCCGCCATCCCGCTTCCCTTCGATCGTTGCGGCGTAACCCTACCCGAACTGTGAAAGCTGAGCGACCATGTTTCCTATGAACCGGTTTGCCGGTCGCTCGAAGCGGGAAGAGACGTTCGGCGAAATCAGGCGCTCAACCTGCTGGTTCTGGCTCTACTGCCGTAGCTGCCTTCACGCCGAGCCCTGCGCTGCGACGCCATTCCTGATCCGGTATGGACCAGATGCCCCGATCACCGAACTGCTCCACCGAGCCACCTGACAGCGCT
>DATJHU010000014.1:0-23270 GCA_035493715.1 Alphaproteobacteria bacterium
GTTGGTCCGGTCATGGCCGATGGCGGCCAGCATCCGGTCCAGGAGTTGCCCCGCCGCCCCGACGAAGGGCAGGCCGCGCCGGTCCTCCTCGGCGCCCGGTGCCTCGCCGATCAGCATCAGCCGCGCCTCGGGATTGCCGTCGGCGAACACCAGGTTGGTGGCGGTTGCCTTCAGGCTAAGGCCGTCGAACTTGGCGATGGCCTCCTTGAGTTCTTCCAGTGAGTTGGCCGCGGCGGCCAACTCGCGGGCAGTAGCGGTGTCTTCGATCGTCCCCGCCGGCGCCTGATAGGCCGGCCGGGGCGATGGTTGCTCCAGAAAGGTCGGCTCGGGGAGCGAAGGCGTCGGCCGTTGCGGAGGGGGGGCTTGTGCCGGCGCAGCGGGTTGTGCCGACCGCTCTGCGGACAGCCGGAAGCGGTCGATCGGAACGTCGCCGATCGCCTCATCGACGCCGACCGAAACCAGCCAGGCCAGAGCAGCCAAGTCCGTTGGGCGGTCTTCAGCCATCATTCTCGCGGGCAAGCCTTCATATTTCCCATCAGACCTTTTATGACGGACCGGAGATATCCGGAATAGGGGCAATAGCCATGGACGAAACCGTGGAACGCGAAAGCATGGAGTATGACGTCCTGATCGTTGGCGGCGGCCCGTCGGGCCTGGCCGCGGCGATCCGTCTGAAACAGCTTGCGGCGGAGACTGGACACGAGGTCTCGGTCTGCGTGATCGAGAAGGGGTCGGAGATCGGCGCCCATATCCTGTCCGGCGCGGTCATAGACCCAATCGCGATCAACGAACTGATCCCGGACTGGAAGGAGCGCGGCGCGCCCATCAACACCAAGGTGAAGAGCGATCGGTTCTCGATCCTGACCTCGGTGGCCTCGATCAATATCCCCAATTTCCTGTTGCCGCCGCTGATGAACAATCACGGCAACTACATCGTCAGTCTCGGCAATGTCTGCCGTTGGCTCGCGACCCAGGCGGAGGGGCTGGGGGTCGAGATCTATGCCGGCTTCGCGGGCGCGATGGTGCTGTACAACGATGAGGGTGCCGTGATCGGCGTCGGCACCGGCGACATGGGCATCGGTAAGGACGGGGAGCATACCGGGAACTACACGCCTGGCATCAACCTGCTGGCGAAATACACGCTGTTCGCAGAGGGTGCGCGCGGTTCGCTGACCAAGACCCTGTTCGAGCGCTTCAAGCTGCGCGACGGTGTCGAGCCGCAGAAATTCGGCCTCGGCATGAAAGAGCTGTGGGTCGTCGAGCCGGAGAAGCACAAGCTCGGCTCCGTCACCCACACCCAAGGCTGGCCGATGGGCACGGCCGGCGACGGCTCCTTCATCTATCACCTGGAGGATAACCAGGTGGCGATCGGTTTTGTCGTCAATCTCAATTACGAAAACCCGCATCTCTTCCCGTTCGAGGAGTTCCAGCGCTTCAAGCAGCATCCGGATGTGCGTCCGCTGCTGGAGGGCGGCAAGCGCGTGTCCTACGGTGCGCGCGCGATCAACGAGGGCGGGCTGCAGTCGATCCCCAAGCTGACCTTCCCGGGCGGCGCGCTGATCGGCTGCACGGCAGGCTTCGTAAACGTGCCGCGTATCAAGGGCAGCCACAACGCCATGAAGACCGGCATGCTGGCGGCCGAGGCGACGTTCGCCAAGCTGAAGGCGGGCTCGCAAGGCGGCGACGAGATCACGGCCTATCCGGAAGCACTGCGGAAATCCTGGGTCTGGGAAGATCTGCGCAAGGTCCGCAACGTAAAGCCCAGCTTGAAGCACGGGCTGCTGTTGGGGACGCTGCTGGGCGGCGTCTATATGTGGCTGGAGTCGCTCGGCCTCGGCTTCCTGGCGCCCTGGACCCTGAAGCACAGGAAGGCCGACTACCAGTCACTGAAGCCGGCGGCGGAGTGCAAGAAGATCGTCTATCCGAAGCCGGACAATGTCGTCAGCTTCGACCGGCTGACCTCGGTCTTCATCTCCAACACCAACCACGAAGAGAACCAGCCGGCGCATCTGAAGCTGAAGGACCCGACGATCCCGATCCGGATCAACCTACCGCTCTATGACGAGCCGGCGCAGCGCTATTGCCCGGCCGGCGTGTACGAGATCGTGCGCGATGACGACGGCAGCAACCCGCGCTTCCAGATCAACGCGCAGAATTGCGTCCACTGCAAAACCTGCGACATCAAGGATCCCGAACAGAACATCAACTGGGTGGTTCCCGAGGGCGGCGGCGGCCCCAACTACCCGAACATGTGAGGCCCAGGAGCGACATGGTGATGCCCGATGCGGTGACAATCCGGAACGACAGGCTGACTGCCACGATCGCCGCCAAGGGCGCCGAATTGCAGTCGCTGGTACCGGCCGGCGGCGCGGACGTGATGTGGGAAGGCGATCCCGCGGTCTGGGGCTGGCATGCGCCGAACCTGTTCCCGATCGTCGGCGCGCTTACCGACGACACGCTGATCCACGAGGGTAAGTCCTACCCGGTGAAGCAGCACGGCTTTTTGCGCCACAGCGTTTGCGACGTCGTATCGCAGGCGACCGATACCTGTACCTTCCGCCTGACGGACAATGAAGACACGCAGGCGCAATATCCCTTCGCTTTCGAACTGATGATCGCCTATCGGATCGTCGCTGACCGGCTGGAGGGTGAATGGTCGCTGCGCAATCCGGCGCAGGAGGCCCTCTATGCAAGTGTGGGCCTGCACCCCGCTTTCCGGCGGCCGCTCGGGAACGCACCGCGTGCCGCGCATGTCGTGCTGTTCGACAAATCGGAGCCGGCGCCGATCCGCCGCCTGGCGGGCCCGCAGATCGGACCCGAGCCGAAGCCCACGCCGGTGCAGGACCGCGTCCTGCATGTCCGCGACGAACTCTTCGACGCGGGAGCGATCATCTTCGATCGGCTGACTAGCCGGAAGCTGACCTACGGTGCGCCAGGCGGTCCAGCGGTAGAACTCGATTTCCCCGATTTTCCGGACCTCGGCATCTGGGCGAAGCCGGGGGCGACGCCCTTCCTGTGCCTGGAGCCGTGGCAGGGCATGGCGAGCCCGCAGGGTTTCGCCGGCGAATTCTCGAAGAAGCCGGGCGTGATCGCCCTGGCGCCCGGCGAGACGCGGTTATGGCGTTATTCCATCCGGCCGCTGCGAGAAATGCCGGCTTTGCCCAGCTGAGGGTCCGAGACACAGCAGCGCATGGTCCTTTCCTTGTCGCCGTGCCTGATTACGCCTAGCTTTATGGGATGGTACGGGCGCGTTCGCGGGAACCGCCGGTTCGCGATTTGGGTGTCTCGATGAGATTTGACCGCACCGCCTTGGTCGTTGCCCTGGCCCTTGCGGCGATGCCGCACGCGTCGAGGGCCGACACAGCCTCTCCGGTGAAAAGCGTCGCCGGCAAGCCGGCTGCCGAAGCCAAAGAGACCAAGCCCCGGCTCAGCGATTATCTCGCAGGGCGGACCGCGCAGCTCGATCATGATTGGCGAGCCGCCGGGCAATATACCCGCCGTGCCTGGGAAGCCGATAAGAGCAATGTCGGGCTGCGGCATGACGCGCTGCTGCTGTCGCTTGCCGGCGGCGATTTCCCCGGCGCGTTGGAGATAGCGCGGGCGATCCCGGCGGATTCGAGCGATATCGAGCTGGCGACCTTCGTGACGGCGCTGGACGAGTTCGCGGCGGGACATTACGCGATTGCCATAGCCAAGCTGGGCACCGCGCCGCGCGCCGGCATAAACCACTATATGATCCCGCTGCTGACCGCCTGGGGCGCCGTCGGCGAGGGGCGCAAAGAGGCGGCCATGTCCGCCCTGACGCCCCTGGATGGCGGTCCGTCGGAGATCGCTGCCGCGATCGACCTACAGCGGGCGCAGCTTCTCGATTCGCTGGGCGACCATGCCAAGGCCGGCGATCTCTTCGCCAAGCTGCTGGACAACAAACCGACCGTGCGTGCGATCCTGGCAGCGGCCTATTACTATGAACGGCAAAGCGCGTCCGACAAGGCGAAGGCGGCGATCGAGCAGCTGGATATCGACGGCGCCCAAGCCTCGCTGCGCGCCGAGATGCTGTCCCGGTTGGCCGACAAGGCGCGGGTGCCGCCGCCGCTCGACGCCAAGTCGGGCGCCGCTGAGGTGCTGCTCGAAGTTGCTTCGACCCTAGCGACGCAGAAGGCGCCGGATGTGGCGCCCTTGCTCTATGCTCAGTTCGCCTTCCGCCTGCGCCCGAATTTTCCTTCGGCGCAGCTTTTGCTGGCGCAGCTCGACGAGCGCTGGGGACGGCTCGACGACGCGGCGGAAATGCTGCTCTCGGTCGATGACAAGTCCGACTTCAAGTCGACGGCCGACCGGCTGGCGATGGCCATGCTGGAGCGCGCGAAGCAAAGCGACCGCGCGCTGAAGCTGGGACAGACGGCGACCAAGGCCTTCCCGCAGGATACGGACCTGGCGCTGTTCAACGCCGATCTGCTGCGGCAGAAGCTGCGCTATCCCGAGGCGATCAAAGCCTATAGCGACCTGCTCGCCAAGATACCGCCGACCAGCACCCGCAAAGGCGTGACGCTGTTCCATCGGGGCATGGCCTATCAACAATCTCACCAGTGGCCGGCGGCCGAGGCCGATCTGCAGGCTGCATTGCAACTGCGGCCGGACGATCCGGCGATCCTCAACTATCTGGGATTCTCCTGGGCCGACCAGGGCGTGAACCTGGACAGGGCGCGTACGATGATCGAGCGGGCGCTCGTGCTGGTGCCGGATGACGGCGCCATCGTCGACAGCCTGGGTTGGGTGATGTTCCGGTCGGGCGACTATGACGATGCGGCGAAGCAGCTGGAACGGGCGGTTTCCCTTCTGTCCAACGACGCGACGATCAACGATCACCTGGGCGACGCTTATTGGAAGCTTGGCCGCCAGATCGAGGCGCGTGCGCAATGGGAGAAGGCGGCCCGATACAGCTCGGACAAGGATTTGACGGAGCAGATCAAGGTCAAGTTGCGCGACGGCCTGCAGGCCGACGCCACGCCGAAACGTCCGACCGTCAACTGACATGGCCGGCGGCACGCTGCGCTTGGCCGCCCCGGCCAAGCTGAACCTGTATCTGCACGTCACCGGCAAGCGGGCCGACGGTTACCACCTGCTGGACAGCCTCGTGGCTTTCGTCGATATCGCGGACGGTGTGACAATCGTCCCGGCCGCGGCACTGAGCTTCACTGCGGATGGGCCGTTCGCGCGCGCGTTCGCGCATGAGGATCCGGCCGGCAATCTGGTGGTGCGCGCCGCGCGGGAACTTGCCGCCGCCGTGGGCCGTGAACCGAATGTCGCGCTGTCGCTGACCAAGAACCTGCCGGTTGCTTCGGGGATCGGCGGTGGATCGGCGGATGCCGCTGCGTGCCTCAAGGGACTCGCCCGGCTGTGGGATATCGATCCGGTCGGAGAGACGGTCATGAAGGTCGCTGCCAAACTTGGCTCGGACATACCGGCCTGTTTGGCGGGACGGGTTTGCTACATGGGTGGGGTCGGGACCGAACTTGCGCCGGCGCCCAGGCTGCCGGAGGCCGGGCTGCTGTTGGTCAATCCAGGCATCGGTCTGTCGACGCCCGCGGTCTATCGCGCCCGGCAAGGTGCGTTCACGTCGGCCATGCGCTTTGATGCGCCGCCCAAAGATGCGCGGGCGCTTGCCGCACTGCTGGCCGAACGCGGTAACGACCTGACAGATGCCGCAATCGGTCAGGTGCCGGAAATCGCGGCGGTGCTGACTGCGATCGGCGGAGCGGAGGGAAACCTGCTGCCCCGCATGTCAGGCAGCGGCGCAACCTGTTTCGGGATTTTCGAGGATAAGGCGGCTGCGTCGCGTGCAGCGGCGGCGGTACAGGCTGCCAATGCCAACTGGTGGGTGGCGGCCGGACGTTTGGTGCAGGATACCGCAGAGTTGAATTAGGCTTGGGGTTGGCCGATCAGGCGCTTCATCCAGCCTGAGAAACGGTGACGCGCCAGTTCACGGCGCCGATAGGCATCACCTGACACCCAATTGAACTGCACTGACAGTCGGCGGCCCTCGGACGGCAAATGGCCGTGCCAGGAGCGGTCGCTGCGCCGGAAGACAACCATATTGCCGTCGGCGGGCGGAATCTCCAGCGCGTAAGCTTCGATGTCCTTTCCATTGCGCAGCAGACGGAGTCTGCCGCCATGCTCGGTCCATTGCGGGTTCAGGTAGAGAAGACCGGTCAGGATCTTGTCTTTGCTGTCGACATGGATCTGCCCGTCCTTGCCGCGCACATGGCCCCGCACCGTGATGTGCAGGGGATAGGGATTGAGGTCGATGTCGAATTTTTCCTCGAAGACCCTGCGGAACGCGTCGCTGCGCATTTCCTCCACCAGTTCATGGAAGGCGGGACCCGAGACAATGTTCGATGCATCGAAGCTGCCACCTGCGGGAACCTGAGGGAAATCGTGCGCGATCGCAGCCAATTGGCCACGGTCGATCGTTTCAGGGACATAGACGTGGTCGAAGGGCTCGGTTGCCAGCGTCGCCGCGTGAAGTCTATCTAGCCGCACGGTAATTACTCCAAAGCGACGTAAAGAATAGGCGTGGGGAAATACCACTGCAATGTCACGGAACCGCGTATTTCATACGCCGGGAACTGATGCCAAAATGTAACACAACGTTCTGAAATGTAGCCGGGTGTCTCGTTGGCTCTGGACGTCGCGCGGCTAACGTTCATAGTTGGGTTGCAACGGCGTTATAAACAGTTGCGGTCGACACCAAAAAAAAGCCCGGCGCCCAATTTGGGGCCGAGCCAGTTTAAGGGAGGGTGCCGGTGTCAGCGCCGGCATCCACGCTTAATATAATCCCTTTCTAAAAGATTTCCATCCCCCCGCACCTGCGAATGTGCGTCGTGCTGCATTGCAGCTATGCCGCAGGAATAACCCACGTCCCTCGTAACGCCGTACTTCGTGGCAGAGGCAGCCGCTAGCCGGCCTTCTGCGTGAGGCGACGAGGCACCGGGTCGGTCCACTCCCGCCAGAGCGAGATGAACGCGGCCATGATCGCCGGGCCCAGGAACAGTCCGACCAGGCCGAACGTCTCCAGCCCGCCGAATATCCCCAGCAGAACCCACAGGAACGGCAGCTTGGCCGCGCCGCCGATCAGCGCCGGGCGTATGGCGTGATCGGCAATGCCGATCACGATCCAGCCGACCACGGAGATGCCGATGGCGCCGAAAATATTGCCGGTGACGAGAAGGACGGCGGAGGCGAGGGTGAAGATGATCGGCGCGCCGAACGGGATCATCGCCAGCAGCCCGGTGAAGGCCGCCAGCAGGGCCGGATGTGGGGCGCCGAAGATTTCATAGGAAATCCCGATGACCGCCCCTTCGCCGAGGCCGACCAGCACAAGGCCGTCGGCGGTGCTGCGTACGGCGGACACAACGACCGTCACCAGGTGTTCGCCGGGTTCGCCCATAAGGCGGTGGCAGGCCCGCTGGAACCGCTTGGCGAGCGTCACGCCGTCATGGAACAGGAAGAACAACGTCAGCGCGGTGAACAGGAAGAGCGACAGGCGGCGGGCGATGATGACGCCGATCTCCTGCGTGATCCTGGCGAACTTGCCGGTATCGGTGCGACCGAGCAGATCGGTGATCGCGCCGGGCTCGGTCAGGTTCGCAGTCCACCAACCGGCGATTCGCGCCCCGACCATCGGCAGCGCTTCAATTTGCGCGGGTACCGGTACGCCGGTCTTCTCAGCCTCGCCGATCCAATGGGTGACACCTTTGGCCTCACGGAACGCCTCGGTCACGGCCACGCCGAACGGAACGATGAAGACCAGGGCGACGATCAGCGTGAACAGGATCGCCGGCAGAGTTCGCCGCCGCTTTTCGTCGAATAGGCTCTGGAATCGCTCGTAAAGAGGCCAGGTCGCGATCGCCAGCACGACGGCCCAGGCAAGCGCGCCGAAAAAGCCTGACAGCACCCAGAACGCCAAGGCGACCAGGATCAGGTCGATCACGCCCGAGGTGGCGCGCTGGAATGGCGTCGTGCGGATCAATGTGGCCTTGCGCCTTTCGCCCGGGTCGAACGGGTCCGCATCGTCGGTCACAGGCTGACCCTACCGTCCAGCGCGTTGGCGATGAGGAAGGCGGCGATGTCGGCGGGCTTGACCTTGAAGTTCGGAATGTCGGGTTCGCCGGCCATCGTGCGGGCGACCAGGATGCTGTTCTCGACCTGCGTCGGGACCACGCGGAAGATGCCCGCAGTGTCGCGGATCTTGGGATAGAGCTTGGGATCGACCGCTTTCACCTTGGCGGCCACCCGGGCGATCAGCTCGTCCTCCGTCTCGCCTTCGACGCCGTCCCGTTTCTGTACCAGCGTCCAATCGGTGATGCCGGCCCAGCCGGCGGCAACGACGTCCTTCACCGGCTTTTCGGTCAGCCCGATTTTATAGATGTTCTTGCTCAACCCCACGTCATATCCCCAATCGCTGAGGGTCTTGCTGCGGGCGACGAAAACGGTGGCCAATTGTGTTCTCTAGTCTTTGAGGAAAGGTACGACCAGCTTCAGGAATTCGTCCAGGCGGTCGTGATGGACCCAATGGCCGGCCTTCGCGATAGTCTCGGTCCGGGCATTGCTGAAGAAATCCAGCACGCCGTTGGTCTGCGGCGTGCTCATCCAGCTGTCCGCGCCGTGGATCAGCAGCGTGGGACAGGAGATCTCCGCCCATAGCTGCGTGATCTCGGCGGCGCTGAAGCCATAGGGCGCGAAGGCGCGGACGTAATTGTCGAATTTCCAGCTGAAGGTGCCGTCTTCGTTCTGGTTGACGCCGTGGAGGGTCAGGTGCCGCGCCTGCTCGGCGGACAGGAATGGATTCTCCGACTGCATGCGCTCGACCGCCTCGTCAAGCGTCTTGTATTTGCGCGGGGCGCGGCCGGACAGATCGTGCAACTGCTCGACCCAGTCCGACAGGCGTTTGCGCAGCGGCGTGTTACGGCGCTGCTCGAACTCGGCGGGCGACATGATGATGCCTTCGATCACCGCCAGCTTCTTGACCGTTTCGGGGAAGGCTCCGGCATAGAGCAGGCTGATCGCCCCACCCATCGAATGGGCGATGATCGACACCGGCGTCAGGTTCTTCTGCTTCAGCAAGTGCTGGATGTCATAGACGAAATCGGCCAGCGCGTAGCTGCCGCCGATCGCCCACTCCGAATCGCCATGACCGCGCAAATCGGGCGCAATGATGTGGTAATCCTTGCGGAGCCGCTCCGCCACCCAGTCCCAGTTGCGGCAATGGTCGCGCCCGCCATGAACCAGCAGCAAGGGCGGTGCCCCCTCGTTCCCCCAATCGACATAATGCAGGCGCAGGCGCTGCGAGAAATAGATTTGGGAGGTCGGCCCGTAGGCTTCTTCTGACATATTGTGCTCGCGCAATTCAGCCTTGGGGCCTTCTTACAGGCCCTAATATGGCATCATCCCGCCAATTGGCCACCATCGATCGCGTAGGTCGCGCCGGTTACGAATTTGGCCTCGTCGGACGCCAGATAGGCGAAAATCCCCGCGACCTCCTCCGGCTCGGCCATCGCGCCGCTGTTCATCTTGGAATTGAGCAGCGACAGCAGCTGCAAATCGAAGCTCTGCTGGAAGGCGACCTTGTCCGACAGCGCCGTGTTGATGCCCCCCGGACAGACGGCGTTCACGCGCACGCCCTTGGCGGCATATTCGATCGCCAGCGCCTTGGTCAGGCCGACCACGCCGTGCTTGGCCGCGCAATAGGCGGCGCAATAGGCCTGCCCTTTAAGGCCGGCGGTGGATGAGGCGTTCACGATATTGCCGCGCGTCTCGATCAGATGGGGTAGTGCGCGCTTGGAAATGTGGAACAGGCTGTTCAGATCGACGCCGATCACCTCGTCCCAGGCATCGTCGTCGAACTCGGTCGTGTGGTTCCAGTTGAAGATGCCGGCGATGTTCAACAGCACGTCCAGCCGGCTGAGCGCGGTAACGGCCTTATCGACCATCTCACGGCAGGTCTTCGGTTGGCGTGCGTCGAACCAGATTGCCGTGGCCGCGACGCCATGCTCGGCGCGGACCGCCTGGGCGACGGTTTCGGCGCCTTCCAGATTGATGTCGGCCAGTACCAAGTTCGCACCTTCGCGGCCCAGCCGCTTGGCCGAGGCGCGTCCGATGCCCGACGCTGCACCGGTTACCAGCGCGGCTTTGCCTTCGAACCGTCTGCTTCCCATGATTTTTCCGATCGTTATTTGTGCCCGTTTGTGACGTGAAACGCCTGATCTGCCAAATAAAAACTGCGCGGGGGAACGCGACATCATCCCGCGCGGTTTCGCACATGCACCCAGCCAATTTTGAAAGCCGCGGACACAAGCATGACAGAAGGGCGAGGGATACCCGGTACGAAATTTCTCCCGACCATGCGGCACGTCCTGGTCGGCTGCGCCCTGTCCCTCGTTAGCGTCATTGCTTTCGCCGAACCGAATGGCCCACCCGGCAGCGGTGTGGGCGGGCATGGTGAGGTCATCCTGGTCGCGCAGGTCGCGCTGCTCATGTTGGTCGGTCGCGGGCTCGGTGAGATCATGCAGCGTTTCGGCCAGCCCGCGATCATCGGCCAATTGCTGGCGGGGCTTATCCTCGGTCCGTCTCTTTTCGGCTGGGTGTGGCCGACGGCGCATGATCTGGTTTTCCCCAAAGGCGCCGAACAGAAAAGCCTGATCACCGGTCTCGCCAACATGGGCGTGCTCATGCTCCTGCTGCTGACCGGAATGGAGACTGATCTCAAATTGGTCCGCAAGGTCGGCGCGCCGGCCCTTGCGGTGACGGCGGCAGGCGTCGCAGTGCCTTTCGGGTTGGGGTTCGCGCTCGGCGAAGTCCTGCCGGATTCGATCCTGCCCAGCAGCCACGGCCACCTGGTCGCATCGATGTTCCTGGGCACCGCGCTGTCGATCTCGTCGATCAAGATCGTCGCCATGGTGGTGCGCGAAATGAACTTCATGCGTCGCAACCTCGGCCAGATCATCGTGTCCTCGGCGATCATGGAGGATACGGTCGGATGGATCATCATCTCGGTGACCCTCGGCATCGCCGGGGCCGGCGGCGTGGCCGTCGGATCGATGGCGCGCACGATTATCGGCACGGCGCTGTTCCTGGCGTTCAGTTACACCGCAGGGCGCTGGCTGGTGTTCCAGCTGATCCGCTGGGTCAACGACACGTTCCTCAGCGAATACGCGGTTATAACCGCCATCTTGATCGTCATGTGCGCAATGGCGCTGGTCACACAGGCAATCGGCGTGAACACGGTGCTCGGCGCGTTCGTGGCGGGGGTCCTGGTCGGGGAATCGCCCATCCTGTCCACCCAGATCCAGGATGAGCTGCGCGGCTTCATCACGGCGTTCATGATGCCGATCTTCTTTGGCTTGTCGGGCCTGTCGGCCGACCTCACCATCCTGCGCGACCCTCATCTTCTGATGCTGACGGCGGGTCTGGTCGCCATCGCGACGTTCGGGAAATTCGGGGGAGCCTTCTTCGGCGGGAAGATCGGTGGCCTCGGCAACTCCGAATCGCTGGCGCTCGGCTGCGCGATGAACGCGCGTGGCAGCACGGAGGTGATCGTGGCGTCTATCGGTCTTTCGATGGGCGCGCTGACCCAGAATCTCTACAGTATGATCGTCACCATGGCGGTCATCACGACGATGGCGATGCCGCCGATGTTGCGCTGGGCGCTCGGCCGGCTGCCGACGAGCCGGGAGGAGCAGAAGCGCCTCGATACCGAAGACATCGATTCCAAGGGTTTTGTTAGCCGTATCGACCGCGTGCTCGTCGCCGGTGACGAAAGTTCGAATGCCCGGTTCGCGATCCAACTTGGCGGCTTCATCGCCGGGCAGCGAGGCAAGCCGATCACCGCCCTCCAGTTCGGGGCGAAACAGGCTGCCGATCGAAAGAGCGAGCTTGAGCAGGTGGTCGCGGGCGCAGCCAAATCCGGCCATCTCGCGCCGCATGGCGATGAGCCTCCGCCCAAGGCTGACATTTCGGTGCGCGTCGAGAGCGGCAACGCGGCGGAGGCCGTGACGACTGAAGCCGCCAACGGTTACGAGCTGCTGGTCCTTGGTTTTGAGGGCATGTACGGCGAGAACGGCGCATTCGCCGCAACCGTCGACAAGATCGCCCAAAGTTTCCGGCAGCCGATCGCATTGGCGATCGCGGGCCAGCAAAAAGGCGGCGTGCTGGACGTCAAGGATTGGAAGGTCCTCGTGCCGATCAACGGCACCGAGGCGTCCCGACGGGGCGCGGAGCTCGCCTATGCGTTTTCATTGCCTGGGCACAGTGAGATCACCGTCCTGCATGTCGCGCGGGCGCCGGCAAGCGGGCGCAATTTATCCCGGCCCAGGAACGTCGCCGGTGAGCGCAGCAGGCGCGCAGTGCTGCGCGACGCGGTGAAGCTGGGCGCGCGATACGGCCACGAGAAGATCGCGGCCGTCGAGCATACGGACGAGGCGGCCGACACGGCGATCGTCGCCGAGGCGGAACGTATTGGTGCGCAGCTGATCGTGATCGGGGCCACGCGGCGTGTCGGCGGCGCCTTGTTCCTTGGCGAAACCGTTGCCAGCATCCTGCAGAAATGGCGCGGGGCGATCGTCATCGTCGCGGCGGACGAGACCGCCCCGCAGCAGGGCAATTAATCGCCGGTTGGCACCGGACCGGCCTCGAGCCGCATCAACTCGACGCGGATGCCGTCGGGATCGAGCACGAAGATGAAGTCGCCGGCCGGCGAGCTATCGCGCGTTTCGCGCACGATCGTACCCCCGTGCTCTTCGGCGCGTTTCGCCACGGCATCGACATCGTCGACCAGCAGCGACAGATGGGTCAGGCCCAGATGGTTCATCGGCCGTCTTTTGCCGTCCCCGTGGATGGCCGGCGTCTCGAAGCCCAGCAATTCGATGCTGACGCCGTCGCGGCGGATGAAGGCGGACGTCAGCACGATATCGCCCGCGATCTCCATGGTCCGGGCGACCTCGTTGCCGACCTTGAAGGCGATCGTCGGCCGGAAGCCGAGGCCGTCGCAATAGAATCGCTTCGAGCGTTCGACATCGGTCACGCACATTCCCAGATGCGACAGCAGACGGATTTCAGCCATGGTCTTCCCCTACAGATTGTTCGCTTCGGTATAGCGGCGCCGGCGGACGCTTGAAACAAAAACGGCGCCCCCGAAGGAGCGCCGTTGATAGATGCCCAGAAGTAGGGCGGATTCGCGGAGCGTAATCCGCGCTACGCCTTGCTTACGAGGTCGGACCGCCGTCGAAGACGATCTGGACACGCCGGTTCTGCGGCTCGCGCACGCCGTCGGCGGTCGGGACCAGAAGGTCCCGCTTGCCCTTGGCGACGATCGAGATTTCCGACGACGCAACGCCGTCCTTCTCGAGCTGCGCGGCCACCGATTCCGCACGGCGGCGGCTGAGACGCATGTTGTAGGCGTCCGAACCGACGGTATCCGTGTGGCCGGTGACGGTCAGTTGCGTGACCTTGCCGGCTTGGGCGTTCTTGGCCGCGGTGTCGACGATCTGCGTCGCCTGAGGCGTCAGGTCCGACTTGTTGAAGTCGAAGAACACCAGATAGCTCTTCGGCGCGGCGGGTGCCTGGATCGGCGGCGGCACATAGGCCGGAGGCGCTGCTGCGGGCGCCTCGGACGGGGCGCCGAAGTCAGCCGTTATGCTGAAGCCGAAAGCCCGCGGGCGATTGTAGGTGTCGGTACCGAAGCCCAGTGCGCCAAAATCAATGCCGGCGATCCGCTCATGCCGGTCCAGCAGGTTCGTGACAAAGAACTCGCTCTTTACATTCTGTGCCCAGGCGCCGACCGGGATGTTGGCAAGCAGCAGGCGCGCCGACAGATCGTGATAGTCGCCCGATCCCACCGCGTCGTTGAACGGGTTCAAGCTGTTCAGCGGGAAGAACACGCGTGCGCTCTTATACGAATAATCGACGCGGGCGGTCAGGTCGCCCCAATCCATTGGTGGGAATTCGTACTGGACGCCAACGCTCAGCGAGGCATTGGAGACATAGGGGAACCGCGCCTGGTCCGCGACGTTGATTTGCTGGCCTGTGTTCGGGTCCAACGTCATGTAGACCTTGTATTGCGGGTCGACATAGCCGAAGGCAGTGTCGAGCTGCCAGCCGTCGCCGACCAGCGCGGTGATCTCCAATTCGCCGCCGCGATAGGTCGCCTTGCCGGCGTTGGTCACGACCGTCGCCAAACTGCCGCTCGGCGTCACGATGAACTGGTTGATCTGCGCGTCGTCATAGTCGGTCTGGAAGGCAGTCGCGTTGATCCGCAGCCGCTTGTCGAACCACTCGGATTTTATTCCAGCCTCATAGGCGGTCGCCAGTTCGGGATTGTACGGCGCTTGCAGTGCGCCGGGGTTGTAGCCACCCGATTTGTAGCCGGTCGATGCCGTGAAATAGGTCATCAGATTGTCCGTCCACTGATATTTCAGCGTCGTCAGCCACGAGAGGTTGTGCCAGTTGTTGGCCAGGTTCTGAAAAGCGCCGTTCTTCAGCCTTCCCAAAACGTTCGGGGAACTATCCGAATAATCGGCCTCGCTCAGCGTTTTCTCGTCCCGCGTATAGCGCATACCGAAGGTGATCTCGGCTTTATCGTCCAGGATCGGCGGTGTGTAGGAACCTTGGCCGTAGGCGGCATAGGACTTCGAATCGAGTCCATAAATGCGATTGGTTACCGTATTGACGCCGAATGTCGGGGCGGCGACGTAGGTGAAGAAATTCGCATTCTTCCCCGACCCGTTCTCCTCGAAATAATACAGACCGGCGGCGTAACGGAACCGGTCGAAGGTTCCCGTCAACTGGAACTCGTTCGAGATTTGGTACTGCCGGTCGTGGATATGCAGCGTGTAGAACGGGTTGACCTCGGCCACGCTGAGCCCGGCTCCGGGGAATGACGGGTTGAACACCAGTCCGCGCATATTGCCTTCGCCCTGCGGCGGATGCTCGTCCATCGCGACCGACCGGTAGGCGACGATATCCTTGATCCGCACGGCGTCGCTGAGGTCGTAGTTCAGTGTCAGCGAGTGCCCCAGGATCTCGTCATGCTGGTCGGGCAGTTGGTTGGCCGGCAACCGGACCGTGTCCTGGTAATGCGGGCTGATCTGGAAGGGGTCGCCGCCATAGCTTGGCGAACGGCTGAAATAGCGGGTGATATCCGGTCGCGCGACCGTCATCTCCGACGTGATCGGCTGGCTGTAGATCTCGGTATAATCTGCCCGGTAGTCGAAGCTGAACTGCTCGCCGAAATCGCCGTGCAGGTCGAACCAGATGCCGTTGGTGTCCAGCTTGCCCGGATCGTGGTCGGGCGACACGTTCAGATTGCGGATCCAGCCGTCGCGCTGATGATGGGAAAAGGCGAATTTCGCCTTGAGGCCGGTGTCCGCGATCTCGCCCGTGTTGAGGATCGTGCGCGACACGAATTCGTCATCGCTGCCATAGCCCAACTTCTGCTCGATACCAAATTCGTTCGATGGGCCCTTGGTGAAGACGTTGATCGCGCCGCCGGTCGTGTTACGTCCGAATAGCGTGCCCTGCGGACCGCGCAGCACGTCGATCCGCTCCAGATCGACCAAGTCCAGCAGCGTCGTCACCGGTCGCGCCATCAGCACGCCATCGACATACATCGATACCGGCGGGTCGATATAAAGCTCGTAGTCGGCCTGGCCGATGCCGCGGATATACACCTCCGCCGCCGAGGCGGTGCCGGCGGCCTGGGTGATCTCGACGTTGGGTGCGAAATTGCTGATCCGCTCCACCGTCATAATGTTCTGCTTTTCCAGCATCGCGGCGGAGAAGGCGGTCACCGAAACCGGCGTCGTCTGCAGCTTTTCTTCCTGCTTTCGGGCGGTAACGACGATTTCTTCCAGCTGGCCAGCGACGGGCACATCTGCCGGCGTCTGCGCCGAAGCCCCGGTTCCGCCGAACGCGCACGCGCACAACGCCAAAATGCTCGCGCCGGCGCGATAGGCCACTGCCTTCCTCATGATCTCCCCCGATGTGATCTTGTAACTTTCCGCTGGGAGAAGGTTTATCTGTTGCGGCCCGGCATAGAACGGCATAATCGCTCAAAGATAATGACATTTTTGCTCATAGATCTGGCGGGCCGAGGTGCATCGTGACGCGGAAACGCTACGTGGCGCAGTCCGTGCCGAAGAACATCCCCCCTTATGCAGCTTTGCATCTGCTGTCCAAGGTGCAGGAGATCGGCGGCGACGCTAACGCCATCCTAAGGAACGCGAAGCTGCCATTGGCATTGGAAGATTTCGAGCGTGGCGCGGTGCGGACCTTGTCGCATGCGCATTTCACCGCGCTCTATCGTGAATGCATCCTTCAGCTCGAGGCGCACGCCAATCGGCAGAGCGGTCGCCTGTCGATGGAGCTCAACGAAACCCGGATGCTCTATTACTGCATCATCAATTGCAGGACGCTCAGAGAGGCGATCGTCCGCTCGGTCGAGTTCTTCGATATGTTGGACCGCGGCATCCGCCTGCGCCTTGAGTTTGTTAAGGATACGGTCGACTTCGTGATGGAGACGCGCCGGGCCCAGCGCAACAGCGCGTCGTTCCTCTCCGATCTCGTCGGGTTGTCTTCGTTTCATCAGTTTTATGGCTGGATGCTGGGCGAGCCGATCCCCGTGCGCGACGTGCAGATGCTCTATGATCCGTCCTTCGAAAAGGACATCTTCACCGATTTCTTCCAGGTACCAGTCCGGCTCGGCGGTCGCGCCAACCAGTTCCGTATAGGCGCGGAGATGCTCGACCGCCCGGTTATCCGCTCCTACCACGAACTCGAGACGCTGCTGGAAACCTTCCCGCTCGATATCATGCCGGTCGACTACAAGACCGGGCGCATCGCCGGCCATGTCCGCAACATCATGTACAACGCTCTTCTAGGCAGGGCCGTACTGCCGCATATCCCTGATCTTGCCGCCGCCTTCGGCCTCAGCAGCGCGACGCTGCGCCGCCGCCTGGCGAACGAACACACGTCGATCGGGCGCATTCGGGAAGCCTGCCGTCGCCAGCTGGCAGAGGAGCTGCTGCTGAACCACGGCGAATCGATCCAGGGCATCGCGGCCCGCCTGGGCTTTTCGGACACGACCTCCTTCCGGCGCGCATTCAAGAAATGGACGGGCGAGGCGCCCTCGAAGTGCCGGGCCGCGAACTGAGAGCCGTAAAGCCGAAGGATCAATCTGCATCAGATATGCGAATAGGTCTCACTTGCATTTATCTCCTTCATCGCGTTTATGTCGCGAATGCGACTAAATCGCAATAAGTCGAGAGGTGTAACGGGTGATCTCGGTTTTCTTCGGACCGGCCTTGGCGTTCATCCTGACGATCGTCGGGGTCCTGGCGCTGCGCTATGCCTGGGCGGATTCGGCGCGCGGCCGACTGCCGGTCTTTGCCGGATGGTCGATGCTCGTGCTGGCGCTTCCTGGCTGGACGGCCGTGGCAGCCCTGGATAAGGCGGTTGCACTGACCATGCTGGCGCCGTCGCTGGTGGCGTTTCCGGTCATCGCGGCCGGCGTCGAATACAAGCGCGCCGGTCCTCCGCGGCGTCCGCGGCGTGACGCGGCGGAACTGACAGCGGAGTTCGGAAGAACACGAGGGCTCGTCAGCCGGACGATACTCGCCGGTCCGGTTGCGGCCCTGGCGGCGTCGGCACTCGGCATGGCGGTGTGCCTGCGCGCACCGATGGGGGAAGCCGATCGCCTGATCCTAGGCGGCTTCCTGGTGCCGCTTGCCTGGGCGGTCTTCGCCGGCTGGGCGCTGGCCGACACGCGTGTCGGACGCGTGCTCACCATTCTAGGTCTGGTCACCGCAGGTGGCGGGGCGGGGATGTTCCTGTGAGCAGAAAAGCAGCTCCGCGCTGGCCCAAGGTGCCGGCGTCCTTTGTCCGCGCCATGCTGGCCGGCCATTCCGAGCTGGGGCTGGTGCTGGGCGCCGTCATCTATCTCGTCTGCCTCAGCGGCACGCTCGCAGTCTTCGTGAATGAGTTCCAGTTGTGGGAACAGCCGGATTCGCCGATCGTCACGACGGTCCAACCCGCCGCGGTCGGCCGCGCGATGCAGGCGGTCCATGCCCAAGTGGGGCCCGGCATCGGCGACTTGTATGCCACGATGCCGGCGGATGGGGCGCCGCGCCTCATCGTCTCGGTTTTCGGCCCGGATGTGGATCGCGGCTGGGTTGCCGATGCGACCGGCGCGCTGGCGGATGAGGATCGAACCCCCTGGACTGAATTCGTCGCCGAACTGCATATGCGGCTGATGCTGCCGCGTCCCGTTGGCGAGGTCCTTGTCGGCGTTGTCGGCGTGGCGCTCATGGCGCTGCTGATCTCCGGCCTTCTCGCCCACCCAAGGATATTCCGCGATGCCTTCGACTTCCGCCTGGCGGGCAGCCGCCGTCTGCGCGAGGCCGACATCCACAACCGGCTCAGCGTTTGGGCGCTGCCATTCCATGTTGCGGTGACGCTGACCGGCGCGTTCTTCGGCCTTGCGACCGTGCTGGTCGCGGCATTGACCACGCTCTCCCACGAGAATCCGATGCGTCTGCTCGACGGCCCGGCAATGGCGGCCGATGCGGCGCCCGCGCCGTTTCCCGACGTCGCTGCGATCCTGATCGATGCGGAAGCGGCGCAACCCGGCGGGCAGACCACCTTCGTCGGCGTCGAAAGGCCCTGCACAGCCGGGCAGCGGGTCATGGTCGGGATCGATATGCCGTCGCGCCTGGCGCGCGGCGAGCGACTCTATTTCGATGGTTCGGGCCGGCAGATCGGCGCGGGCGGTTATGTGTCCGGACCACTCGGGCTGCAGGCCTATGCCGCCGCTGCGTCACTGCATTTCGGCACGTTCGGCGGCGAACCGGTGAAGCTCGTCTACGGCGTGCTGGGCCTGGCCTTGAGCGTCGTTTCGGCGGGCGGCATCTCCATCTGGCTGGTCCGCCGTCGCGACCAGGGGCGGCCGCTGCCGGTGCTGGAAAAAATTTGGCCGGCCTGCGTTTGGGGTACCCCCTTGGCGTTGGGCGTTGCCTTTCTCGGTTCCCGCCTGCTGCCGCCGTCTCCTGTTTTCTGGGTGACGCTGACCGGGCTCGCAGGCTTGTCGGTACTTTTCCGAGACGGCATTGCCGCTTCGCGCTGGCTCCGCGCGGCGCTGGTCGGCGTGCTGGCCGGGCTTGTGATCCTCGAGTTGGCGCTGTCGAAAGGTGCGGGGCTGACCGGCTATGCCGGCCGCATCAACGCAGCTTTGGCACTTGCGGCAATTACAATTGCAATCCCGCTCGCAATTGCGCGGCGTCGCGCGGGCTGAAGTCTCAATTATCCTTGGGGTGGTGGCCGGGGCCGTATCGCGGGTCGTAGATCGCCGGGTTGGGGGCGGGCTTGGCTTTGGCTTTGGGTTGGTCCTCATCTTCGCTGTCGGTATCCGTGTCGCCTGCATCGTCGGTCTTGGCGGAGTCTTGAGTCGCGCCAAGCTTGTCATCCTTTGTCAGGTTGATACGGACGGACTCGCCGGCGTGGGTGAATACGACATAGCGTGCGCCAATCTCCCCGACCGTCCAATCGTCGATGATGTCGCCCTTGCGAACCCTTCGCATGCCCGGCTTGCCGTTCTCCGTGATCAAAGCGGCGGCATAATCGCCTGCGATCGCAACGCCCGAAAGGCAGATCGGCACGCTGCTTTCCGGCACGCACTCGGCCAGCGCGATGCGAGCGAACGTCGTCGTCAGAGACGCGGAAAATACAAGTAAAAGGGGGATGCGCTTCTGCATTTTGAAAATGTCATGCTTTCGTAACAAATGGTCTGTGACCATGTAACAGTATCCTGGCACATGATCGTTTACCGTTCGCGATCTTTTATTGAGAAACCGTTCCGGTGTCAGGAGGTTTCATGAATTCGGCGGTGCTCATTCGCCTTTCCCTGCTGTTCCTGCTGTCCGCTGGTTCGGTCGACGCCGCCACATTGAGGGAGATCGAGGCGCGCGGCTACATGATGGTCGGCATGGCCGCTCAGCCTTCGGCATTCGGCGGCATGGCCGACGGTAAGCCGTCCGGTTTCGACGCGGCGCTGATCGACGATTTCGCAAGGTCGGTGCCGTTCGAGGTGCGTCGCCGCCCCATCGCGGCGGGCGACATCGAGGCCGCGCTCATAGATGGAACCATCGACCTCGCAGCCAGCAGCATCGAGATTGCGCCGCGGCAGCAGGCTGTGGCCTTCGTCGGTCCGGACGCCGAGACCACCCGTCATTACCTGAAGCGCAAAGGCGACCATCGCATCGCCACAGTTGCCGATCTGGGCGGCCGCCGCTTCGGCGCGACAGATTCGCTGGATGTGACCGAAATGGAAAGCCGGCTGGCGCAGGCCGGCGCGAAGACGGGGGATTCGATCGATTATCCGACGGTGCGGGAGGCAGGCGACCTACTCGTCGCGCGCCGGGTCGATTTTGTGGTCGGCGCCATCGCCGATCTGGAGGCGTCGGTCAGGCAGCATCCGAACGATCTGGAAATCGGCAGTCCGGTGTCGGCCAAAGCCTATGCCGGCTGGGCGGTTGCCAGGAACAACGTCGCCCTTGCGTTGCAGGTGCGCAATTTCCTGTCCGTGGAACGGAATACCGGAGCGCTAGCAGCGCTCCAGCAGAAATATCTCGGCCGGTCGTTCGCCGACATGCCGCCGGCCCGGACCGACTAAGGCCTGCTAACCGGCGGCTGCGATTGCCCGATTGAACGCCTGGATGCCGCCGGCCGGACCGTCGGGATGTTGCCAGACGGCGGCGGAGGCGCAGATGAAATCGGCCCCGGCCCTAACCAGTGGCCCGCAATTGTCGGGCGTGATGCCGCCGATGGCGACGCACGGCACCTCCATCAGTTGACTCCACCATTCCAGGATTTCGGTGTCGGCCTCGGCCTGCACCCCGCGCGTCGCGGAATCGAAGAACGCGCCGAACGCAACATAGCTCGCGCCCTGCTCGCCGGCTTCCATCGCCCGGTGGCGGCTTGTCTTGCAGGTGACGCCGATGATCGCGTCGGGCCCCATCAGTTTTTGCGCCGCGCGCAGGTCCATATCTTCGACGCCGATATGCGCGCCGTCGCATCCGCTCTTGGCGGCCAGGTCGGGCCGGTCGTTCAGGATGAAGGCGATGCCGCGATCCTGCGCGATCGGCCGCAACGCATCGACGGCGCGCAGGATCGTGCCGTCGTCGGCCGGCTTCAGGCGCAGCTGCAGCGCCGCAACGTCGCCGGCATCGAGCGCCGCCTTCAGCGTTTCACTGAAGGCGGGCAATTCGATCGCCGGGGGCGTCAGCAGATAGAACTGGCAGCGTGGTATCGGACGCGCCACTTCCCGAAGCTCGCTTACGACTTGCCGAGATAGATGTTGATGATCTCGTTCAGCAAGGCGAGCGCTTCCTCGCGCGGGCGCTGGAAGGTGTTGCGGCCGATGATCGAGCCGTTGGCCCCGCCATCGCGCAGCTCGCGGATTTCTGCGTAGAGCGATTCCAGGTCCTTCGACTCGCCGCCGGAGAACACCACGATGCGGCGGCCGTTGAAGCACGACTGAACGACGTGACGGATGCGCTCGGTCAGCGTCCCGGTCGGAATCTTCTGCGCGTCGTAGACTTTTTTCGCAGCTTCCTGGTCGATCACTGACGTCGGCGGCTTCACCTTGATGATGTGGGCGCCCAGCAATGCCGCCATATGGGCGGCATAGGCACAGACATCGACCGCGGTTTCACCCGGCTTGGACAGATTGCCGCCGCGCGGATAGGACCAGATCACGACGGCCAGGCCGACCGCCTTGGCCTCTTCGGCCAGCTCGCGGATTTCCTCGAACTGGTCATAGGCAACGTCGGACCCTGGATAAATCGTGAAGCCGATGGCCGAGCAGCCCAGGCGCAGCGCGTCTGCGACGCTGGCGGTCACCGCCTGGTCGGTGTCTTCCTTCAGCCGCGACAGGCTGTTGGCGCTGTTCATCTTGAGGATGGTCGGGATCTGGCCGGCGAAGGTGTCAGCGCCCGCTTCCAGCATGCCCAGCACCGAAGCATAGGCGGAAAGGCCGGCATCGATCGCCAACTGGAAGTGGTAATGCGGATCGTAGGCCGCCGGGTTGGCGGCGAAGCTTCGCGCGGGACCGTGCTCAAAGCCCTGGTCGACCGGCAGGATCACCAGCTTGCCGGTGCCGCCCAGCCGGCCCTGCATCAGGATCCGGGCCAGGTTGGCCTTCGTGCCCGGGTTGTCGCTTTCGTAGTAAGAGAGGATTTTGCGGACGCGTGGCGTCATCTTCATGGTTGTCAGTCCCGCTCAAGGTTATATGGCGGTTTGAATAGCGAATGGCCCCGGCGCTGGCAAACGTTGCGGCAGTCGAAAGCTGTTTTCTAAAAGCCCGGCGATACCGACCGAAGGCGGACGTTAAGATCAGGGCGGGGCGGCGCAGTGCCGACGGGCCGCGAAGGTCGGATCGTCTAGGTTCAGAAGGTCGAAGGAGGCCGGCCGTTCGGTCAGCAACGTGGCACGGTGAGCCGCGGCAATCGCCTTCAGGCGGCGCGTGGCGTCGGCGTGGCCGGAGAAGATCACGCATTTGATTCCGGTGTCGAATGCAGTCAGCACGTCGCCCGCGCGGTCGCCGCAATCCAGGACCGTGGTCAGCTTCACGCCGGGAAATTCCCCCACGCCCACGCGCGCCATTTCCGCGAACCACAGCGCGCCCGCATAGGCGCTGGCCGCGACGGCGGAGAGCGCCACGACAGGTCGTCCGGTCTCTGCGCCGGCGGCGAGTGCGGCTCGCAGATGAGGCAGGCCGTGCACGGTAAAAAAAACGGCCCGGTCGAAGTCTGTCATCGCCGGGCCGTTCTCGATCGATCAGGGTCAGATAACGCCGGTTATCCCAGCGCTGCCATCTTCGCCGCGGTATCACTCATGCGGCAAGAGAAGCCCCATTCGTTGTCGTACCAGGACATCACCCGGACGAAGGTGCCGTCAATAACCTTCACCTCATTCAGTGCGAAGATCGACGAATGCGAGTCATGGTTGAAGTCGGTTGAGACAAGGGGGTCAGTGTAGGTGCCCAGGATGCCCTTCAGCGGACCGCTTGAGGCAGCCGCGATGATGGCCTTCTGGACTTCCTCGACTGACGTTTGACGCTTGGCGACAAACTTGAAATCGACCAGCGATACGTTCGGCGTCGGCACGCGGATCGAGGTGCCGTCCAGCTTGCCCTTGAGCTCCGGCAGCACCAGAACGACAGCGCTCGC
>DATJHU010000015.1:0-15284 GCA_035493715.1 Alphaproteobacteria bacterium
GGATTTGCGGGTCGTCGTCGACCAGCAGCACGATTGTCGAATCCGGCGACCCGCTGTTGACCGGCGCGGCGGCGGCTTGGATTTGCTCTGCCGGTGTCTCGGTGACGAGCGGCAGGGTGATAATGAAAGTGCTGCCGACGCCCGGCGTGCTCTCGACCGTCACATCGCCGCCCAGCAGATGGCACATCCGCCGCGTGATCGCGAGGCCGAGGCCCGTGCCGCCGTATTTCCGCGTCGTCGAGGCGTCGGCCTGGCTGAAGGCCTGGAAAAGCTTTCCGACCTGCTCCTCGGTCATGCCGATTCCGCTGTCGCTGACCCGGAACACGACCTGTCCTGGCGGCAGCTGGACCTCCAGCTTGACGGTACCGTTTTCGGTGAACTTGCAGGCATTCGAGATCAGGTTCAGCAGGCTCTGCTTCAGCTTGGTGTAGTCCGTCTGCATCGTCGGAGCGTCCGGCGGCAGGATGAATTCCAGCGTGTTGCTCTTCGGCAGCGCCAGCGGAGACGACAGCGATTTCAGCTCGTCGATCATCTTGCTAAGCACGACCGGCTCCAGATAGACCTCCATCTTGCCGGCTTCGATCTTGCTCAGGTCGAGGATGTCGTTGATCAGCCGCAGCAGGTGCTTGCCCGCGGTCTCGATGCGCTTCAGGTCGGGCAGGGCCTCTTCCTGGCCCGCGTCCTCCATGTCCTCCTGCAGGATCTGGGCATAGCCGATGATGGCGTTGAGCGGCGTACGCAGCTCATGGCTCATGTTGGCCAGGAATTCGGACTTGGTCTGGTTCGCACGCTCGGCGATGTCGCGGGCTTCGGCGACGATCAGCTCGCTCGCCTTGCGCTCCGTGATGTCGTACAGCCAGTTCACGGTCGCGTCCTGGCCGTCATAGATCAGCGACTGCCAGGACAGCAGCGCCCAGAAGGTCGATCCGTCGCTGCGCTTCAAATGAACTTCGGCGTCCCGCAGGATTCCCTTTTCCTGGAACCTGGCCAGTAGCCTCCTGTGCTGGTCCGGCTCGACATAGACGTCCTTGGCCAGCCGCCTGATGACGTGGTCCTGGGTGCCCTGCAACTCGTCATAGCGCTCGTTGCGATAGAGCAGGTCGCCATGTTCGCCGATGATCACGACCGCGGTCGGGCTGGTGTCCAGCAACTGCCGCGCCTGGTCGTTCAGGGTGCGCCGCGCCATCAGATAGGACAGAATAAGGGACAGTATCGCAGCCACGATCGTGGCGCCGAATACCGCCCATTGCGCCTGCTTGGCGGCTCTGAGGAATTCCGCCTTCGACACGCCGACATAGACGATGCCGATGACGTTGCGGTTCTGATCGAAGATCGGGTCGTAGGCCGTCATATACGGCTCGCCCAGGATCTTCGTCTCGCCGCGGAACGGTTCCTTGCGCTTGAAGATCGCGTCGTACACCGGGCCTTGCGCCAGATGCGTCCCCACGGCGCGGCTGCCGTCGGCCTTCGGTACGTTGGTTGAGACGCGTGTGTCGCCCATGAAGATCGATGCCGTCCCGCCGACAAGCTCCTTTACCTTGTCGACGACTTCGAAGTTGCCGTTGACGACATGGTCGCCGGCTTTCATCTGGCCGTCTTCGATACGGATCGGTTCGCCCTTCTGCTTCAGCAGCTCCCAGGCAACCCTTTCGTCCGCGTTCACCTGCGCGAGCGCGTCATCGGTCGCGTTGCGGTGCAGAAGGATGGAGACGAAGATGCCTACGAAGACACCCAGCACGACGACGCCGACCAGCGACAGGGCCATGCTTCGGCCGATCAGGCTCTTTCGCGCCTTGATAAGATTTTCGAGCATTTCTTCTTGTCGTTAAGAGGTCCTGGAATGGAAACGCAGCAGAAGTGCGGCCAGATCGTCCGACGGCGGGCCGCCGGCCTCATGGTCGCGTATCACGGTCAAAAGCGCGCTCAGCGATTCCGGTACGTCCGCCGAAAGCCAGGCTTCGACACCCGCATCGTCGAACAGCACGCCATCCGGCGTTGCCGCCTCGGTCGCGCCGTCGCTGACGATCAGAAGCGTGTCGCCCGGCTCCAGCCGTGCGCTGCCGGCCGTGTAGTCGGCGACATCCATGACACCGAGCGGCAGGCCGCCGGCGACCGAAAGCCGTTCCAGCCGGCCGTCCGCGCGGCGGATATACGGTGGGACATGCCCGCAATTGACATAGTTCAGCCCGCCGTCGGCGGGGTTGAAGACGGCAAGCAGCATTGTCACGAACATGCAGCTCGGATTGTTGCCGGCCAACGCGGCGTTCAGCGATTCGGCCGCTCGGCCCAGGTCGGCGAACAGCTCCGCCGCGTCGGGGCGGGTCGCCAGGCCGCGCGCCAGCGAATGCGTCCGCGCCATCACCAGGGCGGCGCCCGCGCCCTTGTCGGAGACGTCGCCCAGTACCAGCAGGTGCTGACCGTCCGGCAGGGGAACATGGTCGACCAGGTCGCCGCCGACCTCACGCGCCGGCTCCAGCACGACCGTCACCGAAATGTGCGCGTCCGTGTGGGGCGGGGGCATCAGCGCCAGCTGCAGGTTCCGGGCCTCCGACAGCTCGGCCTGCTTGCGGGCCAGCTCGCCGCGAACCTGGTCGCGCAGTTTTTTCTTGTCCAGCGAGGTGTTCACGCGGGCCTTGAGCAAGGTCGGCTCGAAGGGTTTCAGCAGGAAATCTTCGGCGCCTAACTGGATCGCGCGGACGACCGCGTCCATCTCGTTCATGGCCGATATGACGATGACCGGAATCTGCTCCGTCCGTCCTTCTGCGGCCATCGCCTCCAGAACGTCGAAGCCGGTCATGATCGGCATCATGATGTCGAGCAGCACAAGGTCGAACGGTTCGGCAAGGATCATGTCCAGCGCCGCCCTGCCGTCCGCGGCCTGGGCGACGTTGGAAATGCCGAGCCGCGTCAGCCGGCGGATCAGGAGTTCGCGGTTGGCTTCGATGTCGTCGACCACCAGCACGCGGGAATCCCGTTGGATTCTGGCCGGCCGTGCGTCGGCGGCGTCTGGTGAAGCGTCAGTTGCAAAGGGCATGCACGTATATACCAATCGACGAAAGGAATTGCGCGCTCAAAATTCGCACCGTGCTTTGTAGTCTTTAAATATTTACCTACAAAATCAACAAAGAACGGCCCCCACCACAGACAACGGTCTGGTTTCGCTCGCGTGCGGAAAAAATACGTGCCATGGGGTGCGTTTCGCGCGCGGGCATCCAAGCGCCTGACGGTGCTGGGAAAACACGCGTCTCCGGTCGAATTGCTCCGCTTTCGGTCGCGACCGCGAATTCAGTCGGCGACTGCCGCGATCGACGCCGTCTTCTGCGGAATGCGCGGCGTGCGCAGGAAAAAGACCAGCGGCAGCATCGCGACCGAAAGGATCGCCAGCAGCAGGAAGCCGTTGATATAGGCGATCATGCCGGCCTGGTGCGTGATGTTGAAATTCATCACCTTCATAGCCGCGCCCTCGCTCATCCCCCCGGTACCCGCGACCGTGGGCAGATGGCGGAACGGCGTTATGAATTCGCTGAGATATCCGTGGTGGATCTGGGTCAGCTCCACCACCCGCGACGACACGACGGCGACGCCGATCGCGCCGCCCAGGTTGCGCATCAGGCTGAAAAAGGCGGACCCGTCGGTGCGCAGCTCCTCGGTCAGGGTCGAGAAGGCCACCGTGGCGACCGGCAGGGTGATCGCGCCCATGCCCAGGCCCTGGAGCACGCCGGTCCAGATGATCTGATGCATGCTGACCTGAAGGTTCCAGCCCGACATCAGGTAAAGCGAGGCGCCGTTCATGAGCATGCCGGCGCCGATCAGGATACGTGGATTGATCCCTTTTCCCAGGCGGCCGATGAAGATGAAGGCGGCGATCATGCCCAGGCCGCGCGGCGAGGTGGCGAGACCCGCCGTGAAGACCGGATAGTTCATCTCGATCTGCAGCAGCTGCGGCACCAGCACCAGCGCGCCCAGATAGACCGAGAAGATGATCGATATGATCCCGACGCCGATCACATAGGTGCGATCGCGGAACAGCCTGACATCGATGAACGGGTTCCGGGTGGTCATGCTGTGTACCAGGAACATGTATAGCCCGAACACGCTGAGCGCGCTTTCGACCAGGATTTCCGGCGACTGGAACCAGCCTTTCTGCTCGCCGCGGTCCAGCACCATCTGGAACGCGCCGATCGCCAGAGACAGGGAGGCAAAGCCCATCCAGTCCAGCCTGCGCCCTGCCGCCCGGCCTTCCTCGGGCACGAAGATGATCGCGCCTAAAACAGTCGCCACGCCGATCGGCACATTGATGAAGAAACACCAGCGCCAGCTATATTCCTCCGTCAGCCACCCGCCCAGGATCGGACCCAGGATCGGCCCGACCATGACGCCGATGGAAAATATGCCCATCGCGCGCGCCGTTTCGCTTCGCGGGTAGGCGCCGAGCAGGATCGATTGCGACAGCGGCGTCAGGATCGCGCCGGCCGCCCCCTGCAGTATGCGGAATATGACGATCTGGGGCAGGGTCGTGGCGATGCCGCACAGCATCGAGGTGAGTGTGAAAAGGCCGAGCGACACGACGAAGGCCCGTGTCCGGCCCAGCCGCGCCGCGATCCATCCGGTCAGCGGCGTGGCGATCGCGGCCACGACGATATAGGAGGTCAAAACCCAGGCGATCTGGTCCTGGGTGGCGCCCAGGCTGCCCTGCATGTGGGGCAGGGCGACATTGGCGATGGTGGTGTCCAGCACCTGCATCACGGTCGCCGTCATGGCGATGATCGTGATCATCATCTGGTTCGGCTTGGTGGCCGGTCGGTCGGCGACCTCGACGGTGGTCATGCCGCGTGCGCCAAGGGGCGCGAAATCTGGTGCCGGATCGAGCTCATGGGAGTCGATTGCCCGGTTTTCGGCGCCAAGTCCAGCCCACCGGGGCCGACGAAAAAAGTCCATGCGACAGCGCCGCAACGCGGTATCGGGTTTGTGCCTTTCGTTATCTCTATATGTCTGTTAGTCTCGACATATGGAATCAGAGCAAGCCATTCTCGTGTTCGCGGCGCTTGCCCAGCCGACTCGACTGGAGGTCTTTCGGCTGCTGATCGCGCATGAGCCGGACGGTCTGCCCGCCGGCGAGATCGCGCGGTATATCGGGGTGCCGCACAACACGATGTCGACGCATCTTGGGATCCTGGCGCGCACAGGTTTGATCGCGGCTGAACGGCACAGCCGCTCTATCGTTTATCGCGCGCAACTTGAGGCGGTTCGGGCGCTGACCGGCTATCTGGTCAAGGATTGTTGCGCCGGCCGTCCCGAGATTTGCGAACCGCTGATCGCCGACCTGACACCCTGCTGCCCTTCCCGAGATATCGTCAACAACGAGGCTGTCGATGCCTGACCGGGTCTATAATGTCTTGTTCCTCTGCACCGGCAACTCGGCGCGTTCGATCCTGGCCGAGAGCATCCTGCAGAAGGAGGGCGCCGGGCGCTTTCGGTCCTTCTCTGCCGGCAGCGATCCGAAGGGGACGGTAAACCCTTTTGCTCTCAAGGTGCTTGCGAGATTGAACTATCCCGCCGAGGGTTTCCGGTCGAAGAGCTGGGCGGAGTTCGCCGGCCCGGGTGCGCCGGTGATGGATTTCATATTCACCGTCTGCGACAACGCGGCCGGCGAGACATGCCCGATCTGGCCGGGGCAGCCGATGACGGCGCATTGGGGGATTGAAGACCCGGCGGCGGCCGAAGGCACCGACATCGAGAAGGAAGCCGCCTTCGTCACCGCCTTCCGCTACCTCAAGAACCGTATTTCGCTGTTTGCCGCGCTCCCGTCGCAGAAGCTCGAAAGACTGGCGCTCAAGGCAAAGCTTCAAGAGATCGGTCGGTCCGAAGGTGCGACAACCGCGCGTCCGTCGGCTGCGTGAGAGCGATCATGGACATTGTCATTTATCACAATCCCGACTGCGGTACGTCGCGCAACGTGCTGGGCTTGATCCGCAACGCCGGCGTCGAGCCGCATGTCGTCGAATATCTCAAGACGCCGCCGGCACGCACGCTCCTGAAGCAGCTGATCGGGCGTATGGGCGTCTCGGTACGGTCGGTCCTGCGAGAAAAGGGGACGCCCTACGCCGAGTTGGGCCTTGGCGACCCGAGCCTTACGGACGATCGGCTGCTCGATGCGATGATGGCTCATCCCGTCCTGATCAATCGTCCGATCGTGGTCAGCCCCCTCGGCGTCAAACTGTGCCGTCCGTCGGAGGCGGTGCTCGATATCCTGCCGGCGACGCAACAGGGCGCATTCCGCAAGGAGGACGGCGAGTTGGTCGTCGATGCCGCCGGCCGCCGACTGAAGGAAAGGGAGCCATGTCCACCTTCGAGCGCTGGCTGACCCTTTGGGTCGCCCTCTGTATCGTCGCCGGCATTGCGCTCGGTCATCTCGTGCCGGGGATATTCCACGCAATCGGGGCAGCGCAGGTGGCCAAGGTCAATCTCCCGGTCGCCGCGCTGATCTGGCTGATGATCGTGCCGATGCTCGTCAAGATCGATTTTGCGGCGCTCGGCCAGGTGAAGGAGCATTGGCGCGGCATCGGCGTGACATTGTTCATCAATTGGGCGGTCAAGCCCTTCTCGATGGCGGCGCTGGGCTGGCTGTTCATCGGGCACGTGTTCCGCCCGTATTTGCCCGGGGGGCAGGTCGACAGCTATATCGCCGGACTGATCCTTCTTGCCGCGGCGCCCTGCACGGCGATGGTGTTCGTCTGGTCGAACCTTACCAAGGGTGAGCCGCTTTTCACGCTGAGTCAGGTGGCTCTCAACGACACCATCATGGTGTTCGCGTTCGCGCCGATCGTCGGTTTGCTGCTCGGGCTGTCCGCGATCGCGGTGCCGTGGGACACGCTGGTGCTGTCGGTTGTGCTCTATATCGTCGTGCCCGTGATCTTCGCGCAGCTGTTGCGGCGCCGGATGCTTGCCGCCGGCGGCGAATCCGCCCTCAAGCGGTTGCTCGGCATGCTGCAGCCTTTGTCTCTTGTCGCGCTGCTCGCGACCTTGGTGCTGCTGTTCGGTTTCCAGGGTGAACAGATTTTGGCGCAGCCGCTGGTCATCGCGCTTATCGCCGTGCCGATCCTGATCCAGGTCTATTTCAACGCCGGGCTGGCCTATCTGCTGAACCGGATCTCCGGCGAGCAACATTGTGTCGCCGGCCCGTCGGCGCTCATTGGCGCATCCAACTTCTTCGAACTGGCGGTCGCCGCCGCCATCAGCCTGTTCGGGTTCCAGTCGGGCGCTGCGTTGGCCACCGTGGTCGGCGTGCTGATCGAGGTCCCGGTCATGCTGACCGTCGTCTGGATCGTGAACCGGTCGAGGGGCTGGTACGAGCGCGGCCGGGCACCGGCGCGCATCGTTACCGAGGCGCGTTGATGCAGCCGTCCGACCTGCGCGATTTGCCGAATATCGACCGCAACGCCTTTGAACGTGTCGACACGGCGGCGCTTGCGCCATCACCGCCGACCCATCCGCCGCGCATTCTTCTTCTGTATGGCTCATTGCGCGAGCGGTCGTTCAGCCGCTTCCAGGCCCAGGAGGCTGCGCGCCTTCTTGAAGCGTTCGGCGCCGAAACGCGGATCTTCAACCCCAGCGGCTTGCCGCTGCCGGACGACGCGCCGGCCGATCATCCCAAAGTCCAGGAACTGCGCGACCTGTCCGCCTGGTCGGAGGGACAGGTCTGGTGCAGCCCGGAGCGGCACGGCGCCATGACCGGGATCATGAAGGCGCAGATCGACTGGATTCCGCTTTCCATCGGATCGGTCAGGCCGACCCAGGGCAAGACACTGGCCGTCATGCAGGTGAGCGGCGGCTCGCAATCCTTCAATGCGGTCAACCAGATGCGCGTGCTTGGTCGCTGGATGCGCATGATCACGATCCCCAACCAATCGTCCGTCGCGAAAGCTTACGAGCAATTCGACGAGAACGGCCGCATGAAGCCGTCGCCCTATTACGACCGCATCGTCGATGTCGTTGAGGAGCTGATGAAGTTCACGCTGCTGACGCGCGGCCCGTCCCCCTATCTCACCAGCCGCTACAGCGAGCGCAAGGAAGAGGCTGAGAAACTCGAGGGCCGGGTAAAGCTGGCAGCGATTTGAAGCGCCATTCCGCCGCGTCGTCGCGGGCGACCCGCCGGCAAGATCGCTTCCCGTGTGGGGGGTGCGCCGGAACGGCGTCGATGTTACGTAGTTCAAGGAACACCGCAACGAACGACCAATCATGAAATCGACGGGATACACCCTCGCCCTGTTTGGGACCTTGCTGTCGGCGCTGGCGCTGACGGGGTGCCAGAATCCGAAGACCGTCGCCGCGCAGGACGCGGTCTATTGCGAGAAGCAGGGCTTCCCGCCGGGCACCGACGGCAATTTCGCCTGCGCCTTGCAGCGCGGCGAGGAGCGGGCGGCAAGCGGCGCGCCCGAAGGGCCGGACCCAATTCTGACGCCCACCCCGGTCGGTCCGCCGCCGCCGCCCAAGCGCAAGGGCGGCGTTCACCAGACGCTCGAGGTCAAGACCGTGACCGGCGTCACGACCAGCGTCTTTTTCGCCTATGCTCTCAACGACGATTGCACGGTCAACACGCCGCCCACGATCAAGCTCACGCGGCAGCCGACATTCGGCGAGGTGAAGATCGTCCCGCATGTCGGCTACGTCACCCCGGCCGGCCTGCACGACGCGCCGGTGGCCTGCATCGACAAGAAAGTGTCCGGCCAGCTTCTGGAATACACGCCCAACAGCAGCACCGTCGGCGTCGACGCGCTCGGTTTCCAGCTGACGCGCAGGAACGGCGAGGTCTCGATCTACCGCGTGTATATCACCGTGACGAAACCGGTCAGCAGCAACCCCGCCGTCAGCGACCAGGACGACGAAGACGCGGACGAGTGATCGCGGTCGATCCGGGCCTCCTTACTCCGCAGTCCGTGATTCGTTCGGGATGCCGAAGAAGTCCTGGTAGCGTTTATAGAGCGCCCGCTCTGCCGCCATCGCCGGGTCGTCCTCGGCCAGTTTTTCGTATTTCTGGCTGTTGCCGTGGCCGCTCGCGGCTTTCTTGGCAAGCCACTCCTTCATCGCGGCGAAGGTTTCCGGCACGACCTCCAGCCCCAGCTCGCGATAGGATTTCTCCAGCTGGCCCAGCGGGTCCTTCATGAAGTTGGCGTAGATGAAGTTGGTATAGGAGCCCGGCTTGATCGTGCCGTCCTCGATCCACTTCATCACCGGATCCCACAATGCGGCCCGCGCCTCCGGCATCACCCACTCGTCCAGGCTCTCGCCGCCCAGCGGGTCGTCGGTGCGCCAGTACCAGACATTCGCCTGCACCGTGATCACCGAATCGTTGGAAGTCACCGGGTCGCGGTGGGTGAAGAAGAACTTGGCGTCCGGATAGGCCTTCAGCAGATATGGGATGCGCGCCAGATGCGTCGGGTTCTTCAGCATCCAGTGGGTGCCCTTGTGCTTCCACTGCAGCACCTTCAGCAGGCGCTTGTGCCAGTTGAAGTGATAGGTCGGGTCCAGCGTCTCGAAATATTTCTCGTAGGTCGGGATGCGGAAGGCGAGGGGAAACACTTCCGACTGGAAGCCGGAATAGGTGAACTCGATATCCTCGACCGGGATCTGCGCGCCCCAGGCATGCATCTTGCGCCATTCGGGTGAGGCGGAATGCACGACCTCGACCAGTCCGGCCGCCTTCTCGATGCGCGGGTCGGTCTTGTAGGTCGCGGTTTCCGGCGGCGGCACCGGCCACAGCGCCTCCCAGCGTTCGACCGAGCGGAATTGCGGGTCCTTGGCCAGCAGTTCCTGCAGGATGGTGGTGCCGGATCGGCCGAAGCCGATGATGAAGACCGGCTCCTTGATGACCTCATCCTCGATTTCGGGATGCTGCTTGTAGATCTCGGCGATCTTCAGCCGGGCCTCGAGATAGATCACGAAGTCGGAGCGGGTCAGGATGCGGCCGAAGAAGGTGAGCTTGGCCTCGCGCTCGATTGCCTCCAGGATCACGCGGAACCGGTCGCGCCAGCCGTCCTCGCCGAAATCGGAAAGGCCGGTGTTCAGCATCGCCTGCCGGCAGAGCGATTCCTCGTCCAGGGGCACGATGCTCTTGGTGTCCATGAGCGCGCCCAGCTCGTTCAGCTTGGCGAGCCATTCCGGCCTCGGCGGCGGCACATAGGTCTTCCGGCGATCCCTGGTCTCAACCAATTCTGTCCTCCCGATATGCGTATTCTTTTTGCCGCCTATTCAATGCAGGGCTGCCCGCGCCGCCGCAATCCTCTTTTCCGCTCAAACGCGGGACGGATTTCGCCTAGAGATGACGATCGATATCCATGCGGTTGTGGAGAATGCGGATCACGTCGATGTGATCTGGCCGCACGCGGAAGAAGACGATATGCGAGCCGACAGGATATTTGCGGTATCCCTCTCTGACGTCGTCGCAGACGCGGCCGAGCTTCGGCATGCCCGCCAGCTGCTCGATTGTCTGACGGATTTGTTGGACATGGTGTTCGGCTTGATCGCCGTCCCAACGCTTAAACGTATAGTCCCAGATATCTTCCAGGTCCGTTTGTGCGAGCGGTGAAAGCCGGAAGCGGCTCATCAGCCGGGTTGGGTTCCGCGCTTCCGCGCAATGAACGCGTCGAAATCGAAGGGCTCGGGAGATCCGGAGTTTTCTCCAGCTATGAGGGCTTCTCGCAATGCCGTCAGTTTGGCTTCGTGCTCCTCAAGCAGCCGCAAACCGGCGCGCACGACATCGCTCGCACTGCCGAAACGTCCTTCGGCCACCTGTGTTTCGATGAACCTATTGAAATGTTCACCCAGACTAACTGAGGTATTCTTTCGCATGGTCGTCCCCACGGTGGTACCAATAATTGGTATAATGGCGACGACCTGCGCGCAAATCCACAGATTCTCCGATGCAAAACGCCCATCCCCTCGACCGTCCGATCTGGTCGGCCTTCACCACCCGCCAAGCCGCGTTGGCGTCCGGTGATGCGCGCGCCGTTCGTCTGAAGCCCGATTACGGAATCTTTGTTGCGGCGGCGGACCGTTCAGCCGAAAACCTTGCCGCGCTCGCCCAACTTGTCCCAGCGGGCGTGCCCGTGGCCTCGGTCGAGGTCGGCGGGATTCCGGTGCCGCCGGGGCTGGAGGTCGTGTCGACTGCGATCTGCAACCAGATGATCGCCGCGCATATAACGCCGGGCGAGCCGGACTTCGAGGTTGTCGCGCTGACCGATGTCGACGCGCCGGAGATGCTGGCGCTGGCGACGCTGACCAAGCCGGGCCCCTTCGCCGCGCGCACCCATCAACTGGGGGATTTCATCGGCGTGAAGCAGGGCGGCAGACTGGTTGCCATGGCCGGCGAGCGCATGAAGCCGACCGGCTTCACCGAGGTCAGCGGCGTCTGCACCCTGCCGGAGTGGCGCGGCCGGGGCTATGCCGGCGGGCTGATGCGGCTGGTGGCGGCGCGTATCCTGGAACGCGGCGAGGCGCCGTTCCTGCATGTCTATGCCGACAATGCGGGCGCCATCGCGCTTTATGAGGCGCTGGGCTTCCGGTTCCGGCAGGCGCTGACTATGACGGTCCTGCGCCGAAAGTAACGTTCAGCGTCCCGACTTGCGGCCGGTCAGGCGATAGAAATCGAGCTCGCCTTCGAGCGCACGCACTTGCCGTTCCAGGTCGGCGATACGCGCCTGCGCGGCTGCCAGCGCGTCGGCCGGATCCGGAGCGGCCGTCGCACGTCGGCGGGGCAGCAGTTCGATCGAGCCGAACAGGCGGCCGGCCCGCACCACCTTCGATTCATAGGTGTCGGCCAGGGCCGAGGCCTTCGCCTCTTGTTCGAACAGCCGCCACAGCGCCGGCATGCTGCGGAACATGGCGGCGGCCGCGAAGGCAGCGATGAAGGGGGCGTTGAAGTCGGGGGCCAGCGCCGGCTTCATCGTCCGGCAGATTTCGACGGCCATCGCCAGGACGAAGGCCAGGAACGCCGAGAAGCCCGCGCCCTTGGCCCAGAATCCCCGCTTGACCCAGATCAGCGCGCCCAGCGGGGCGTACATCGCGACCGTGGCGACCACGCTCTGGGCCGCGGCCAGCTTGGTGTCGATATAGAAGCCCCAGAGCGGCAGCAGGCGCCGCGGGTCGAGCGTTGCGAAGGCGGTGTCGGGGGCCAGCCACGCGCCGGCCGGCAGGCCGTTGGCCCAGACGAGCAGCGCGATATAGAGCGGCAGCACCACCGGCACATAGCCGGCGAAGCGGTAATGCCGCTTCCACAAATCCTTGCCCTTCAGCCACAGGATGAAGCGGACACCGAGCGCCACGCCGGCGATCCGCGTGACCAGGGAAAAGGCGACCGGTTCGACGCTCATCACGAACAGGCTCACGACCGTCGCCGGCACGATGATCGCCACGCCGCGCAGCAGGAGCGTACCGAAGGACTGCTCGCGGTCGGTAACCGCCAGGAACATGCCGAGCGGCGCCACCGCTAGCGTGTCGATGACGATCAGGGCCGCGCGATAGGTCAGGTCGTGCCCCGGCGCCGGGAAGATCGCGAAGGTGATCCGTTCGAAACGCGCGGCCAGGTCGCCGGGGCTGAACGCGATGTCGAACGGCATCAATATGTCGGCGATCAGCAGGACCGAATAACCGCCCAGCACGAGCGCGAGCCCGTTTCCGCCTCGATAGGCGGCCTGCATCGCCGGCCACAGCCGGCGCCGCGTGAGCTGGAACAGCCAGACGCCCAGCGCCGCGCCGATCGACTGCGCCGCGATATAGTTGAGCGTGACCGTGCGCGGCGGGAAGAACAGTTGTAGGTATTTTACCGCCAGAACGAAGGCGAGGCTGACGGCAAAGGACAAAGGCGCGTGATCCAGCTTCGTCATGCGTGCGCCCTGCGTGCGCAAAGCGCCACTGACCAGGTAGGCGAACGGGATCATCAGGATCGCGTTCGCGATCCAGTCCGCGCGTTGGTCGGACGCGTTGGCGACGAGGCGCGTCGCCGTGAAGCGGCGCCAGGCCTCCGCCGCGCTCATCGGGTCGAAGCGCAGCCCGTCCGGCCCCAGGAACAGGCTGCTGTAGACGACGACCAGCCCATAGGCGACCGCCAGCGCGGCGAACCCGCCGCGCGACAGCCGGAGCGGTGCAGGGGGCTGCCGCACCGCTGTCTGGTTTTGGACGGTCACGCTCGGTGTTGACCGAAATCAAGATCACGGGACGCTGTTTGCCCCATGTTTCCTCGCTCGTACGCGATTTCCACAATCTTGCGATGGAACCGCGCCGCAGGATCGGAACTTAGCACAAGATACGACATAAGGAGCATTACCGTGACCGATAAGACTGTTGTCGCGCTCTATGACCGTTTCGCCGACGCCCGTGAGGCCGTTGCCGCGTCGCTTGCCGCCGGCGCGTCGCCCGACCGGGTGACTTTGTTCGCGAACAGCGCCGCCGGCGACCATCCGACGCTGGCAACCAACCCGTCCTATGCGCGGGAGGAATATACACAGGATTCCGAGAAACAGCCGGGCGCCGTCACGGGCGCGGAGTTCGGCATCGGGCTTGGCGGGGCGGCCGGCATCGTGCTGGCCACGACCGCCGTCGTCATCCCCGGGATCGGCCCGTTGGCCGCGTTCGGCACCTGGGCGGTGGCTGCTGCGGCAGCCGGCGCGGGCGGCATCGTTGGCGGCATCGTCGGCGCCCTGGCGAGCCACGGCGTCACCAGTGACGACGCGCATCTCTTCGCGGAGGGTGTGCGCCGTGGCGCCACGCTGTCCGCGATCGTGGTCGACGAAAGCCTGGTCGACCAGATTACGCGCATCGCCAAGACCCACGGCGCCGTCGATATCGGCAAGCGCGGCGCCGACTGGATCGCCGAAGGCTGGGTCAGTTTCGACCTCGACGGCCATCCGCTGACCGCCGAAGAACTTCGGCTCGTGCGCGAGCGGGAGGACGCGGCCGGCCACGCGGCCGACCATCACCACGCGATCCGGCATTATTTCCACCCGGACCAGCCGCATCACTTCGAAGGCGGCGGCGCGTCGAACGAGACGACGCACTTCGCCGAGGACAAAACGCACATCTGATCGCCTGACCACAATATTGCCCTTACGGGCCAGCCGGGCGCCGGTCTAGATTGGCGGACCGCTCGCCACGTAAGGGCAGTATCGGTCAATGCAGAGCAACGCAGCCGGTTCTCTCGGCAAAGTCCCCGCGGTCACGCTGGGTTTCTGGGCGATCAAGATCGCCGCGACCACGCTGGGCGAGACGGGCGGCGACGCGCTGTCGATGACCTTGAACCTCGGCTATGCGCTGAGCACCGTCATCTTTGCCGTGCTCTTTCTGGGGCTGGTCACGTCGCAGATTCGCGCGACGCGGTTCATTCCGTTCCTCTACTGGGCGGTGATCGTCGCAACGACCACGGTCGGCACCACGATGGCGGATTTCGCCGACCGGTCGCTCGGCATCGGCTATACCGGCGGCTCGCTCGTACTGTTCGCGCTGCTGATGATCTCGCTTGCGGTCTGGCGCGTCTCGCTCGGCACCGTCTCGGTGGAATCGATCACCACGCCCAAGGCCGAAGCCTTCTATTGGGCGACGATCCTGTTCTCCAACACGCTGGGCACCGCGCTCGGCGACTTCCTGGCCGATGACGGCGGCCTCGGCTATGTCGGTGGCGCGCTGGTGTTCGGCGCGGCTCTGGCGGTGATCGCGGCGCTCTATTGGTTCACGCAGGTCTCGCGCACGCTGCTGTTCTGGGCCGCCTTCATCCTGACCCGGCCGCTCGGCGCCACGGTCGGCGATTTCCTTGACAAGCCGCACGAAGATGGGGGGCTGGCGCTCGGCCGGTTCGCCGCCTCCGCGGTCATCCTGGTCTTCATCGTCATCTGCATCCTGGTCCTGCCGCAGCGCGCCGGGAGTCATGGCGGTAAGGCGCAACCGACAGCAACCTAAGATGCGCTCTCGTACGCTCTTTATGAATTCCCCGGCCCTGAGGCCCGCGCCACGTTCACCGGTATCCCCGACATGCGCGGCATTGCGTTGATCGTCTGCAGATCCCGCTCGGTCGAGATCAAGAGGTTGGTCGACACGCCTTCGGTCAGATAGTCGGTGCTGTCGGGCAGGTCGCCGAAGCCGTGGGTGAGGGAGACCACGCCCCGGCGCAGCGTCTCGTCGCCCTCGGCGATGGCGCGGACCTTGCCGTTGTCGGAGGTCAGCTCCACCCAGTCGCCGTCGGTGATGGCTTTCGCCGCCATGTCGGCCGGGTTCAGATAGGCGCAGTTGTAAGGCAC
>DATJHU010000016.1:0-6003 GCA_035493715.1 Alphaproteobacteria bacterium
GGCGTCGAGGTAGATGAGCGAGCGGATCCGGTCCGGCATCCGGTCGGCGACGTGGCGCACGACGACACCAGCGTAAGAGTGTCCGACCAGGACGACGTCGTGCAGGTCCTCCCAAACCATGAGATTGGCCACATCCGCGACATGTGTGTTGAGACCGACGTCGCGGCTCAGGAGATGGGACCGTTCTCCGAGCCCCGTTAGCGTCGGCGTGAACACGACGTGCCGTCCAGCCGCCAGAAGCTGACGCACGCGCGCCCAGCACCAGCTGCCATGCCATGCGCCGTGGACCAGGACGAAATCGGTCATTGCTGATACTCCTTACGATGCTCGTTGCACACAATGTTCGGCCGGCGCGGATCGGAACGCCGGCTGGGCCTGAGGATCGGGGCAGCGCCTGGCATCGACCGAAAGCCCCGCTGCAAGCTGCCTCAGACAGCGGATTTTTCGGTGACGCCAGGGGTGAAGAGCCCGTCGACCGGCAGCTTCTCCTGCAGGCCGTATGGACTGGGACGGTTCTGCTCTACCCATCGTTTCTCGGCGTGGGATTCGAAGGGAGGCGGAATTTCACCCTGCAGCGACCAAAGATCAGCCGGCAACTCGTCGATCGTGACTTCCCAGTCATATCCCCGATCCCTGACGTACGGCGCGATCAGCTCGTCGACCGCCTTCACCCACCACTCTCGGATGACGGCGCCGGGCAACGTCCTCGCCATGTGATCGATCTTGAAACGAACGAATTTTGCGTGCGAGACGCCACCGACATAGAACGACTCCGCGGCGACCTCCTCAAAGATCATTACGACGTAAAATTTGGGGATTGGAATCCTTGCATACATCGCCGTGACCTTTTCGGCGAATTCCTTCTTATCCTCAGCCGAGTACGCACCAACAGGGTGATACACTTTCCACAGGGGCACAGCGCTTCTCCAAGCAGATTGAATGGGAGTCGTTTCGGAATCGCGCGGAGCTGCGCGGCTTGTCCGGCGGCACCAGCACCGCACGTCTGTCTTCAGGTGAGCAGATTTTCGAGCCCGCACGAGGTGGAGTTTGATATTTCGCATAAGTAACGAATACGGTTACACCACCTGCGTGGATCATGCTCTCGACTAGAGCATTTTCCGACCGCATGGGGTCACCCGGTCCGGGAAAATGCGTGTTTAACCAAGCTGACCGAGCTGGTCCCGTGAGCCAACGCGAACGGAAACCGCTTTCGACTAGGCCGCGAGAAAGCGGAGCGTCTGATCGACGAAGGCATCGGCGTATTCGAAGATGCCGCCATGCCCCGCATCCGGGAAGATGCTGAGCTTCGCGTTTGGAAGCGCTTCGAACAGCGCGATTGAAGCCGCCGTCGGCACCATGACGTCCGCGTCGCCATTGGCGACCAGCACCGGGTGGCGGATCAGCTTGAGCGCTTCGGTCGCGGCCGGCGACTGGCCCCATTTAACGATCGCCGCAAGCTGGGCCTGGACGGTCTGGTCGCTGATCGCTGTGTCGCGATCCTCTTGACGCTCCGCAAGCCGCTGCAGGAACGCATCCGCCGCTTTCTGCCCCTGGGAGGACGGAGAGAAGAACAAGAAATGCTTCGGATGCCGGTGTTCGGCAGCGGCCTTCTGGAGGGCGCCCTGCAGGATCGTGCCGACATCGCTGATGCCGACACCGCCGGCCGGTCCGGTTCCAGCCAGCACGACCTTGCGGACAAGATCGGGGCGGGTCTGCGCGATCACCTGCGCGACGAAACCGCCCAGCGAGAAGCCGAAAAGGTCGACCTGCGCGAAGCCCAGGGCTTCGATGAAGGCGATCGCATCCGCCGCCATCTCAGCCACGCTGGAAGGCGTCTCGCCGCCCGAACCGCCCACGCCGCGATTGTCGAAGATGACGACGTGGTGGCTGGCGGCGATGCCGTCGAGGAGCTTCGGGTCCCAGTCGTCGAGCACCGCCGTGAGGTGGTGCAGGAAGACCACCGGCACGCCGCCACGCTGTCCGAGTTCACGATAGACCAGCCCGGTGTCCTTCACCTGGATCGTCCTGGTGGCGGCGTTGTGGAATGCCTGGGTCATCATCATTGCCTTTCTCTAGGCCTTTCGCTGGCGTCGGGAAGCTGTGCCGGGCGGCCATCACCCGGCTTGAACCATTAAATAACGTTCGTTATGTATAGACCGTCGTGGCACTTGCAATGGCTGTATGGAGGGGCTTTTTTCGAAAGAGCACGATGAGGTATCCGCCCGGAAGGAAGGCCGAGACGCGCGAGGCCGTGCTGAAGGCCGCGGCGTGTGAGCTACGGGAGCGTGGATTTGACGGCGTCGGCGTCGACCGCCTGTCCGCCGCCGCCGGCATGACGTCGGGCGCGTTCTACAGCCATTTTTCAAGCAAGGAGGACGTGCTGAGGTCGGTTATCGATGCCAATCTCGGTCGCCCGTTCGTTGAATCGGGGGACGGCGACCTGACGGCGCGACGCGAGCGGCTGCGTGCGTTCCTTCGCCTCTACATCAGCCTCGAACATCGCGATGACCCCGGGCAAGGCTGCGTGATCCCAGCGCTCAGCGCTGATGTCGCCCGATCGGGACCTGCCGTGCGGACGATCTATCAGGCGCGCATGGTCGAGTTCGTCGCCAAGATCGCCCCCCTGGTGAAAGGGCCGCCCGGCGCCCGAGAGAAGCGGGCCTGGAGCCTGCTGAGCATGATGGCCGGCGCGATGCTGATTGCCCGCGCGATGCCGGACGAGGATCAGGCCGCGAAGGTGATCGACGCGACGCTGGAAAGCGCGCTCGAAAGCGTCGGCGCGTGACCTGGCAGCACGCCGATGTCCGGCTGCCGCCCCTCACGCCGGTGTTCCGAGGGGCGGCCGGTCGATCGCGTCAGCGGCAAACGGTCTTGTTGTGCAGGATGATCAGCTGGCCGATGCGGTCATCCCGGACGGTGAAGTAGTAGGACAGGATCAAGGGGTCCGGCAGGTTCGACTTGTCGAAGTCGCCATCGACGCGGAAGTCGACGATTGTGTTGCCGCAGTGGATGAAGGCTGCCTCGATCTGCAGGACCACATTGGCGCCGAAGATTTCCTTTTCCGCCCAGGCGCGGATCGCCTGATGGCCAAGAAACTCGCGCCGGATGTCGTTGATGAGAGCGTCGGGCGCAAGCGTGGCCATGAAGGCGTCGGCATCATGGTTCCGGTACGCCGCGATGTGGGCTTGAATGACCCGCGGCAAAGTCTCGGCTGATATACTCTGCATGTCGTCCATCTCCGTGATGATGGCGACAAGCTAGACGACGGCCCGGTCAGTTTCTGTCAGGAGGGTCGCGCTGTGCCTGTTCCTCGCGCAACTGGATATGGAAGTCGCGCAACAGGTCGGCCCGTCGCCTGGGATAGCGGTCCTGCAGTGTGGCCGAGAGGATCCGGTCTGTCCTGAAGAAGCGAAACGCCTGGCGCAGTTCGCACCAGCAGGTCAGCACGCGCGCATTGTCCATGAAACCGAGTTGGATCGGCCACACGACGCGCCCGGTGCGGCGTTCACGTTCGTCAACATAGGCGATCGCGAGCCGCTTTTGTGTTCGGATTGCCGACCGCAGGAGAGCAAGTGGCACCGTGTTTTCCGGAAATGCGATGCCGCCTGGTCCGGGGATGGACAGTGGCGCATAAGCTGTCGCCTGCATCTCGCGGGACAGCACGTCGGCGATCTTGGCCCGGGCGTTGGCGGCGGCCTGGATCAGGACCTCGTCGCCGCGCTGATCGACATAGCGCAACCCCAGCAGGACGGCCTCTGTCTCGTCCTCCGTCAGCATAAGCGGCGGCAGAAACAGTCCGGGACGAAGGATATAGCCGATGCCGGCCTCGCCTTGAATGGGCGCACCCTGGGCGGCCAAACCCGACAGGTCGCGATAGATCGTGCGTTCGGAAACCTCCAGTTCATAAGCGAGCACAGCGGCGGTCACCGGATGCCGGCGGCGCCGGAGCGCTTGCAGCAGCGCAAGGAGACGGTTGGCTCGGCCCACGGCACACCCCTGATCCGACGTCGCATTGCCACACTATCCTGACAGGACCTGTCAGCAAGCCAGCTTCGCAAGCGCGCGAGTGAAGGGGTCTGGGGCCTCAGGCCCCAGCGAGGTCCAGGAGCAGCCTGCCGGCGCATCAGGCCTCGCCGGGCCGCCGTGCGACCAGGGCGCTCGACTGTACCACTTCGGCCAGCGTTCCGTCCGGTACGATCGCCGCGATCAGCGCCTCGATCTCCTGTTGCAGCGCCGCCGCCCGGCGGCCCAGCCGTTCCGGCGACGTGCTGGACATCGAGAACGCCCGATCGATCAGGCTCCTCGCCGCGATCTCCCGCCGCTCGAACACGCAGAATCCTTCGACGCAGCGAAACGGCGATGCGAGCAGGACGCCCTCGTGGCGCATCCACGCCTCACCCCGTCGCTGTCGGCGTTCCGGCTGGTCGCCGGCGTACCGCCGACGGATCTCACTGTAGCGCTCCATCCACGCATTCTCGGGCACCGGCGGCGCATCGGTGCTGAACAACGCCACCGCCCCGCCGGGCTCGATCAGCGTGTCGAACTGGCGCAGGGTGGCCGCACGGTCCATCCAGTGGAACGAGCGCCCCATCGTCACCAGGCGGAACCGCCCAAGCCCCGGGTCAAGGGACTCGGATCCGCCGCGGACGAAGCGGATCGTTGTGAACCCGGCGGACGCGTTCTCGGCCACGCGCAGCATCTCCGGTTCCGGGTCCATTGCCACGACCGCGCCGGCCAACGGGGCGAAACCGCGCGCCAGCTGGCCTGGGCCGCAGCCCAGGTCGAGCACCGAATGGGCGGGACCCAGCCCCACCACGCCGGCCACGCGGCGGATCAGCCCCGCCGCGTAAGGCGGCCGCCCGGTCAGGTAGTGCCCGACCGTCGAGCGGAACCGTTGCTGCCCGTCCGTGGGACCGGGCGTCGGCATGGGTTGGTCCCTCCGCCCGCCTCAGGTCACCACACGCAGAGCCGGCCGGGTCTTCAGCGCCATGCGACGATACAGCGCCACATAGTCCTCAGCCATGCGGCGCGCGGTGAAGCGCTGCTCGAAGCGGTCGCGGATCGCGGCCGACGACAGCCGGTCGAGGCGTGACACCGCGGCGACGGCGGCACTTTCGTCGTGCACGATGTAGCCGGTCACGCCGTGGTCGATCACCTCCGGCACCGAACCGGCGGGGAAGGCGATCGTCGGCGTGCCGCAGGCCATCGCCTCGATCATCACCAGGCCGAACGGCTCCGGCCAGTCGATCGGCAACAGCAACGCTTTCGCACCGCTCAGGAACTCGGGCTTTTCCGCGTCGCCGATTTCGCCGATCATCTCGATCTGGTCGCCATCGATCAGCGGCCGGATAGTCGTTTCATAATACTCACGATCCACCCGGTCGACCTTCGCCGCCATTTTCAGCTTCATGCCAGAGGCCCGGGCGATGCGGATGGCCCGGTCCGGTGCCTTTTCGGGGCAGATCCGGCCCAGGAACGCCAGGTAGTCGCGCGGCGAGGGGCGCGGCGTCAGCAGCTCCGGCGGCAGGCCGTGATGTACCGTGCCGATGAAATTGCCGCGCGGCAGCGGACGGCGTTGCGCATCCGAAATCGAAATCAGCGGCGCATCCTCGAAGCAGTCATAGATCCGTGTCAGCTCCGGGAGATCGAGTCGCCCATGCAACGTCGTCATGAACGGCGTCGGCTGGCGGCTCAGCAGCGAGAACGGCCAGTAGTCGAGATGGCAGTGCAGCACGTCGAATTCGTGCGCCTGCTGATAGACCTTCTCCATCAGCAGCATCTGCGGCGCCATCGCATCGCGCAGTGTCGTGTCGAACCGCAGCGCACAGGGCCACGCCGGCTCAAGTTTCGCACTCGTTACAGAGTCGCCGCTGGCGAACAGGGTCACGTCGTGGCCCATCGCCATCAGTTCCTCTGTCAGGTACGACACCACCCGCTCGGTTCCACCATAGGTGCGCGGCGGAACCGATTCGGTCAGCGGCGCGATCTGGGCTATACGCATGT
>DATJHU010000017.1:0-32188 GCA_035493715.1 Alphaproteobacteria bacterium
CGAAGGCGCGAGCAATCCGGAGCAACGCCTGTTCGTCGTTAGCAACACCTTCGTGAACGATCTTGGGCGCGGCGATTTTATTCGCGTGGCGGCCCCCCGCGATGTGCAGGTGATCAACAACATCTTCGTCGGCGGCGGCAACGTGCTCGCCGGGTCGGGCGTGCTACGCAATAACCTGCTGGTGCCCGGCGTTGGTGGCGCGCCGCACGTCGAAGAGCCATTGTATCGCGACCTGTCGGTCGAGGAGAGCGGGTCCAGGTCGGCCGTCGACGCGGGCTTTATTGATTTGGAGGGTTACGACTACCGGTTGAAGCCGGGCTCGCCGGCGATCGGGGGTGGAGCGGTACCAGTGTCGGCGGGCCCGCTATCTTTGGTACCGGCCGTTGAATATGTTCACCCGACTCACACGAGGCAAGTGCAACCCGCCGATCCGATCGATATCGGCGCCTACCAGCACAAGCCGTAAGGTTTCTCGTCCGATGGGCGCTCAGCGACCGGCGATATAGTCTTTCATTTGCGCCGCTTCGTGCTCAAGGGCGTCGAGCCTGGCTTTCACCGCGTCGCCGATGCTGACGAGCCCGGTCAGGCGACTCCCCTCCATCACAGGCATGTGGCGGAACCGTCCCTTCGTCATCAAATCGAGTACGTGCAGAAGTGGCATGTCGGCTTTGGCCGGCGTGAAGCCGGTCATGAGTTCCCCGGTCTTCATGTCGAGCATTTTTGCGCCGTGATCCGCCAGCCCGCGGATCAGGTCACGCTCGGATACGATGCCGGCAACGCCAACATCGTCATCGCTGACAATGACCGCGCCGATGCGTTCTTTGTTCAGCGTCGCCACGACCTCGCTGATCTTCGCGGAGGTCTTTACGGTGATGACCCGCTGGCCTTTGGTCTTGAGAATTTGCCCCACGGACATAGCGTCTTCCTCCGGAAATCGCGGCGTTTGGTCGCATTCTCTTAGGAAGTTATGCTCTTCGCAGCCCTAGTCAACCGGTTGCGTCGGATAGCGATGCAGCGCTCCGTGGACGTCCCGTACTCCATCGCGCTCGACCATATTGGGTCCGATGGGCACTTTGCCGAAGCCGCCGGGAATATCGAGTACGTATGTCGGCTGCGCGATTCCGGACAGGCGGCCGCGTAGCTGTCGGACAATTGCGCGGCCTTCGGCTAGCGGTACGCGGAAATGCGCGGTGCCTGGGGCCATGTCCGCGTGGTGCAGGTAATAGGGTCGGATTCGAGCGGACACCATTGTACGGAATAGGGCCTCCAGTGTGCCGGCATTGTCGTTCACGCCGCGCAGCAAAACCGTCTGACCGAGTAGGCCGGCGGCTGTTTCGGATAATCGGGCCAACGCGCGAGCTGCCGCAGTGGTGAATTCTTTCGGATGATTGGCGTGGATCGCGATCCAGAGCGGCTTGCGGCGGCGCAGGATTGCGATCAGCGGGTCGTCGATGCGTGCTGGATCTGCAACCGGTACGCGTGTGTGAATCCGGATGGACGCAACATGCGAGATACCTTCAAGCGCATCGAGGATCGCGCCGAGCCGACGGGGCGAGAGAATCAAAGGATCGCCACCGGTCAGGATCACTTCCCAAATCTCGCGATGAGACCGGATGTAGTCGAGCGCGGTTTCGAGCTGCCGCCCAGTTAGCGCATCACCACCCGGGCCCACCTGCTCGCGCCGAAAACAGAAGCGGCAATAGACCGGGCACGCGTGCAGTGGTTTCAGCAGAACCCGGTCGGGATAACGATGGACGATCCCTTTGAGGGGCGAGTGGGCATCGTCGCCGATCGGATCGGCCAATTCGTCGGGCGCGGACAGCAGTTCGCTGCGGTTGGGAACGAACTGCCGCGCAATAGGATCCTCGGGATCGGTGCGGTCGATCAGACTGGCCAGATAAGGCGTCACGGCAACCGCGTAGCGTTCGGCGACGGGTATCAGGTCGGCCGCGTGGGCTGGTTCAACCAACCCGGTTTCGACCAATTCGGCGATTGTCCGCAATGTGCCCTCTTGCGCATTTCCGGATTGTCGCGTGTGATCCGGCAAGGGCATTGAGGTCTTTCCAGGCGAACGAGGCAAAACGCCCATGAAAATGCTGCTCCCGACGCTTCTCGTCGCGTCGCTCTTGGCTTGGCCTGCCATGGCTGCGTGCGAGCCAAGGCAAACTGAAGTCCGGGTTACGGAAAGCGTTGCCCAGCCGAAGATCGACTTCAGCAAGACTGCGAATCAGATCAAGGATCTGAAGACCGGCGACACGATGGCCAATGACTTCAAATATGCCGAAATGACCGGCGTGACCGACGCGACGATCTCGGTCGATTCCGAAATCAGAACGACTGCCAGCGGCCCGGCTAACGGTCCGGCATGCATTTGGCCGTCGGTCATCAGTGTCAAATTGTCGACCGCTCCTACCATCTACGTCGATGCAAGTCACGGCGACTGCCGGAAAAATGTCGCGCTGGAACACGAAATGGGCCATGTCGAAAGCGATAGGCAGGTGATCGAGCGCTATATCCCGATCGTGCGCAATCACGTGACGCTTTTGGCCGAAGCCATCGGAAGCGTACCCGCCTCGTCATATGACAGCCTTTCTGCGGTACGCGGGCGGATCGAGGATAAGGTGAACGCACTTCTGACCGTGATAGACGATGCGTTGATCGCCGATCGCGCCGCCGCGGCGCAAGCACATGACACTCTCGATGAATATCGTCGCGTCAGCATGGCTTGCCAGTCGGTTACGGTCGATACGCCGGGAACGGCCCCGCACGGTGATCGAAAGCACGGCACATAGGCCAGGAAGCCAATACCCTATCGGTCAGTCCGAGTTGCGGGATAAACTCAGCGCGGTAACTCGTTGAGGCTTTTGGATCCTTCTAATCATGGAATCGGCCGAACCAGTCCTTCCCAGCGCCGTTGCGGAGGCGATTGTCGATCAATCGCTTGGCAAGCGTGTGGCCAAAGGTGCGGCCTGGATGGTCCTGAAGCGGCTGGCCTTCAAAGGGATCGGGCTGATCAGTACCCTGATTCTGGTGCGCATCCTGGCGCCGGATGCGTTCGGCCTGGCCGCAATCGCATCCACAGCCTACGACACGCTGAACACGTTGGCGGAGTTCTCATTCGGCCTAGCGCTCGTCAAGATGAAAGAGCCGACCCGCGCGCAATACGACTCAGCGTGGACCTTGATCGTGTTGCGCGGTTTTGCAATCGGGGTCGCGATCTTTTTCTCGGCACCCTGGATCGCCGCGGTGATGCGGGAACCGCGACTTGTCGACATCACCCGTGTGATGGCCATCTACCCGATCATCTGGGGTTTTGAAAATATCGGACTGATCGATTTCCAGCGAAATCTCAGATTCGATCGGTTGTTCTTCTATGACGTGCTGGGGAAGGTCGTCGGTTTCGTCGTTGTCATCCCAGCTGCGCTGATTCTCCACAATGCCTGGGCTATCGTTCTGGGTACGATCGCACCCAAGATCGTGCAGGTGCCGGCCAGTTTCATCATACATCCCTATCGCCCGCGCTTTTCGTTGAAGGCCGGCAAGGAACTGCTGAATTTCTCGAAATGGTTGTTCGCAACCAACATTCTCAGCCTGACCAACAACTACATGATAACGATCCTGATCGGCCGGATCGGCGGCGCTGCTTCGGTCGGATTGTTCCGCACAGCCGAGCAGATCGGGATACTCCCGGTCAGTGAGGTCGCCGCGCCGATCCGCGGTCCAATGTATGCGGGCTATGCGAAAGTCCAGCACGACACGGAACGCCTCTGCCGGCACGTGGTCGATGGTCTGTCCCTGACTTTGATGATCATCACGCCGCTGTCGGTCGGCATCGCGCTCACCGCGAAATTGATCGAACAAGTGGCGCTGGGCGCCGATTGGGCAGGCGCCGCGGCTTTCATCCAGGTATGCGCCTTTTATGCGCTGTTCGAAGGCATCGGCGAATTCACGCACAATCTCTACGTCGTGAAGGACAGGCAGCGTCGTTTCGTCGGCATCATGACGCTGACCGTACTGATTCGCGTCGTGCTCGTTGTATGGGCGGGTTACCGCTACGGGGCGTTGGCGGCCGCGGCGATGTTTGCCCTGACCAGCTTCTTTTCGTCCGCCATATGGTTCCAGCAGTTGACCGTGATGATCCGCCTGTCGATGCGTGTGACCTTCGCGGCGATCTGGCGAATTCTGGCTGCGGTCGCGATCATGACCGCCGGAGTCCTCTATGTTTTGACGGCTTGGCCGTATGGCGATGATTTCGGCGGGCGAATCGCCGAACTCGTGATCGCGATCGTCTTTGGCGGCATTCTCTATATCGGCACGCTGTTCGGGTTGTGGCAGATGTCAGGTCGCCCGACGGGCCCGGAGGATCATGCGATGAAAGCCATCCCGCAGCTGTTGGCGCGTTTCGGCATCGGTCAGAAAGCCACGTCGGCAGCGTGAGGGGCGAGCCCTGTACGCTGGTGACGGCGTTGCACCTAGCCATGTGTTTGTACAATATTACGGAATCTCAACCCGAGCCGTCGGCGAGACTCGTTAGATGAATGAAAAATTCGAGACGCTCGGAAACGCGACGCTCCAACTATTCGCAGACGGACGCCCGGTACTTGTTACCGACCCATGGCTGATTGGGACTTGCTATTTCGGCAGCTGGGCCTTGGATCATGCCCTGACCGATGCGCAAATTCAGAACGCGCTTGATTCCGACTATGTCTGGATTTCGCACGGCCATCCCGATCACATGCATCATGAATCGCTGGACATGTATCCGGCGGGAAAGAAGTTCCTGATTCCAGACCATTACGATCGGGAAATCCACGATTTCCTGACCGCAAAGGGCTTCGAAGTCCGGATCCTCAAATATCGCGAGTGGTTTCAGGTTTCCCCGACCGTCAAGGTGATGTGCCTGGACAATATCAACCAGGACGCCGTGCTGATCGCCCAATTGGGTGATGCGCTGGTGATCAATCTTAATGACTCGCCGATCGCGGGCGAGGAGAGCTTCCTTCATAATCTCGTCAAGAAGCATCCGAACGACAAAACCTATCTGGCTGCTTTGTGTTCGATCGACGCGGACATGTTCAATTTCGTCGATGCCAACGGGCGGTCTGTCGTAGGGCCGCCGGATGAGCGCAAGCCGGGCGCGGTCTGGAACGTATCGCGGACGGCCGACCGTATGGGCGTGAAGAATTTCTGCTGCTCATCCTCGCAGCACATCTATGTCCGCCCGGATTCGATATGGGCAAACGACTACCGGATCACCTGGCAGGACATGCAAAAGCATTGGAGCCGGCCGAATGTCCGACTGATCGAACCATTCGTCACTGTCGATCTGGCCACCGGCGAGGTTACGTCCAATGATTCCGAGCACCTGGGCGGCGATCGCTCGCAGATCAGCGACAATACCGGCGCGGATAACTGGAACGACACTCTGACCCAAGACGAATGGAAGACGGTCGAGGGTTTTTTCCGCCGTTTCGAGCTTCTCACGAAATACGTCGATTTCATCGAAGTTGTGATTGGCGGAGAAACTGGGCGTTTCGAATTAAATCCCGCGTTGGCGGGTCGCCCAGATGCGAGGGGCATCCGGTTTTACGCACCGAAACACTCCTTCATGGAAACCATGCAATGGGGCTTCTTTGACGATCTGCTGATCGGCAACTTCATGAAGGTGCATTTGACCAACACCAGCCTCTATCCGCGTTTCACGCCGCTCGTCGCAAAACTGGGCGGCAATGCGAAGGTCTACAGCAAGACGCAGTACCGCAAGTTCCAGTGGCGCTACTTCCGCCGCAACCCGCTTGGAACCTTCGTCTATCTGCTTGAGCCGGAAAAGAACCACGTGATCATGCCGTGGTTTCGGCAGCGCGCTGAGTCGCTGGGGCTTAAGGAACCGCTCAAATATGTCTACCGCTCGTTGCGCGGCGACCCCATCGCCAGGGGCGACAGCGGGGACGCGTCACGGCCTTTCCTACCGATGCCCGCATCACGGAACCTTGAACTTCCCCCTGGCCAGAAACCAGTCCTCATGGTGGTCGTCGACACGGAGGAGAATTTCGACTGGAGCGCCCCTTATTCCTCGTCGTCGATCGCCGTACACGGCATGAAACAGATCGAGCGGCTCCAGGCATTGTTCGACGAGCGCGGCGTCAGGCCGATCTACATGATCGATTATGCCATCGCCAGCCAGAAGGACGGCTATGAGCCGTTAGCCGGCATCGTATCGGATGGCCGGTGCGAGATCGGCGCACATGTGCACCCGTGGATCAACCCGCCGGTGGTGGAAGACGTCAACGCGCGTAACACCTATCCGTTTAATCTGCCGCTCACACTTGAAGCGGAAAAGCTAAAACGTCTCTCGGTCGCCATCCAGACGCATCTTAAGGTAAGGCCGACAGCCTACAAGGCGGGGCGGTACGGCATCGGCGCATCGACGCCGGATATCCTGCTTGATCAAGGCTTCTCGGTCGATCTCAGCGTGGTGCCGACACGCGACTATTCCAGCGACGGAGGACCCGACTTTCGCGCCTTCAACGGCACGCGGCCGTTCTGGATCGACGAGGATAAGAAGCTCTTGGAATTGCCGTTGACGACAAGCTTTACCGGCGTCCTGTACCCTTGGGGGCATTCGTTCTTTCACTTCACCGATTCGAAGCTTGGGCGTCTCTTGCATCTGCCGGGCATTTTCGCCCGGCTTGGCCTGCTGAACCGGGTTACGCTGACGCCCGAAGGCGTAAAGATCGCTGAGGCCAAGGCCCTGACCCGTCATCTACTTGCACAAGGCGACCGTGTGTTCACCATCGCCTTCCACAGTACGTCGCTTACTCCCGGCAGTACTCCCTATGTCACCAACGAGGCGCAGCTGACGGCGCTATACAAGTGGCTGGACGAATATTTCCAGTTCTTTGCGAAGGAGATAGGCGGGGTATTCATGACGCCGCATGAATTCTATCAGTCGGTACGCCGCAGCGCCCCGGCGCGCGAAGTCGTTCGCCGCGCATCAGCTGGCTAGCAGCGTCGCGTAGCCGGCTGCCAGCGCTTCTGGCCTGCGGGCGTCGCGGATTTTCCGCAGGTTCTCGACCCATTCCGATCGCGCATCGGCAAACGTGCGCCGGTCCAGTGTCTGGATCAGATAAAACAATTCGGCCTCGCTTTCGACCAGCCATCCGATCGGGCCATACCGGCTCACGATTGCATCGAATGTCCGGTTTCGGAATGCGACCAGCGGCTTCAACGCCGAAACAGCGTCCGCCAGTGTTCCGCTCGCCGTGAAGTCGTAGGCTCTGCTGTGCATCGGCAGGCACACCAAGTCGATTGCCTTGACTGCGTCGACATACTCTCGGCGCGGCATCGAGGTCCGTGACGGTTTTCGACGTAGGGCCGAAACATCCAGGTCGTCGGTGTCCGATGCCGCGATGCCGATCGATTCGAATACCAGATCCTCGCGATCGCTAGCCGATTGCGTCAGCCGCACGAAAACTTCGAAGCCTTTACTGCGCCGCGCATTGCCCAGGAACGCGATCTTGAGCGGGCCGTCCGCCGCCGGCAGCTTCGCTTCGCTCCATTCCGAGGTCAGGATCGGATGCTCAAGGGTAATCACCGAGCGGTTCCGCGGGGCGATCTCAGCGATCGCCTCCTGCACGCCCAGTTCCAGCGCAACGACGCTCACACCCTTCGGCAGAGGCTGTTGGATCTGGGAGACGATATCCATCGCGCGGGCTAACGGGTTACGCGGTCGCCAGATCATCGCATCGCCCAGTTGCCCGTGAAGCACCATGTGAAGCGGTGCGTCGGAGATAGCCGGCCAACGCTCACCGACGACCGCGTAAAGGCTCCCTTCAACGCCGAGCAGCGTAGCCAGCTGCATCGAGCGGCCCTTGACGGCGTCCGCCATAACGCGACGGCAGCCATGGGCTGCCAGCCTTGCACCCAGCGGATTGTGTTTGGACAGTCCAAAAGGAACGGTGAACGGCTCGCAGGATTCGAAGCTGATTCCGTCCAAGTCCGCGACGCGCGGTGCCAAGTTGGCGACATGCCCGGCGCGCGCGCGAAAGATGATCCGGCCATGGGGGAATGCCGCGCGCACCAGCCGCAGATATTCCTCGTTGAACGGCAGATGCATCGTCTCGTGACTGATGAAGTCGAACAACGCGATTTCGCGGGAGGATGCGATCATATTGCTTCCCGGGACGCACAGGTCCTGTTTCCGTAACGATTCTACGTTGCAGAACAAGGATCGGGCAAGCGCGGGGCCGCTTCCCGTATCGACAAATGCAGCTAAGATGGCGCGTCGCCGCCCAACGCGGACCGGACTTCGGAGACAACGATAAACGCCTCGCCCCCAACGCGTGCGACCCGGTCCTGGTGGGCGGCCTTCGCAGCCCTGGCGATCCTCCTGCTTGCGCCGCTGACGCTCACCGAAATCCCGCCGCTGTTGGACTATCCGAACCATCTGGCGCGGATGGATATACTGGCGAACGTCCCGCACGATCCGGAGCTGGCACGGATTTACGGGTCCAACTGGCAGATCGTACCCAATATCGGAATCGATCTCGCCATGCCGGCGCTGATGCGCCTTTTGCCGCTGACCGCCGCCGGCAAGGTGTTCCTCGCCCTGGCGCTGTTGCTGCCGTTGATCGGTGTGGTCGTTCTCCACCGGGCATTGTTTCGCACGGTCACCTATTGGCCGTTCGCCGCGGGCCTGGTCGCCTATAACCGGCTGTTCTTCACCGGTTTCATCAATTTTCTGATCGGTGTCGGCCTTGCCCTGTTGGGGGCGGCCCTGTGGCAGGCGCTGCTCGAACGCCGCGCCCTGCTGCGAGTCGGTACGGCCGTTGTCGCCGCTGTCGTCATCTTCTTCTGCCACCTGATCGCCGTCGGGTTTTATGGGCTCCTCCTGCTGGGCCTCGAACTCGCGCGTGCCTGGCGGCTGCGGCGTATTTCGATTACACGCATCCTGCTGTTGGCGGCGGCCTTCATCCTGCCGGCGATCTTCTATCTGCGCGCGCCGATCGGCGCGGCTGATCCCGATGCCGGACACGGGCTGGTCGACGTGATCCGGCACTATTATTGGGCACTGTCGAAAGAGCCGCCTGGGCTCAAGCTCTATGGCCTGATGGGGCCGTTCCTGACCTATTGGCGGTTGCTCGATCTCGCGGCGGTGGTCGTTGTGGCAGTCGTCCTCGCCGTTTGGGCGGGCAAGCGGCAGTTGCGGATCGCCCCGGCGATCGGTGGCGTGTTCGCCTTGCTCCTCCTCGCCTATCCGGTGATTCCCTTCCAGCTGATGCGCACGGCCTGGGTGGATCAGCGCCTGCCCATCCTGGCGGGCTTCCTGCTCTTCGCCGGTACGTTGCCGGTTCTGCCGTCGCTGCGCACGCGCTGGCTGGTCGCTGCTGCCATTGCGCTCGCGCTCATGCTTCGAGTCGCCGGGATCGCATTCGTATGGGACAGCCGGGACGTGGTGCTGGCCGATTTCCGCCAGGTAATCGCGCCGGTTCATGCCGGCGATCGGGTTCTTGTCGTTCAGGCGGAACGCAACGACGACATGAACGCCATGGTGAACCGACCCGACAGCGTTCGCTCAATGGTACAGAACGATGCGATCATGCATCTGCCGGCCCTGCTGGTATTCGAGCATAAAGCCTTCTGGCCGCTCCTTTTTAGTGCTCCCAGTAAGCAACCGGTAAAGGTACTGCCGCCTTATACCGATCTCTCGCTGCCAGAGGGGGAACTGCCCTGGATCGGCGGATTGGCCGGTCCCGATCCGGCGACAGTCAAATGGGCGCCGTACCTGCCAGGCTGGGAAAAGAAATTCGACTGGGTGCTGGTCATGCAGCCGGGGCAGGCAAAAGACGGGTACGATCTGCTACCGGATCGGCTGGAGCCGGCCAACGCCGGACGGGTCGCCGCTCTTTATCGGATTAAGAAGTAGCGGCTACGGCTTGGCTGCCTTGGCTTCCGCGGTCGCGGCTCGATCCAGCGCATTCTTCGCCTTGTCCTTGTCGCCAATCACTTCATAGGCGCGCGCCAATTGACGCCAGCCGTTGGCATCGTCCGGGTTGGCTTCCATTTTGGCTGCGAGCTTTGCAACCATGCCACGGATCATCTCGGACTGTTGCTCCGGAGTCATCCGCGCAATGCCGGCAGGATCGTTGGAAGGCGGCGCCGGCGGTCGCGGATCGGGTGTTTCCTTGGCGGGGTCGAGTCCGAGTGATTTGGCGGCTGCGGCGATTCGTTCCCGGGTCGCGTCGACCCAGCTTGCGTCAGCCGGCGAGTCCGCCAGCAGCGCTTGCCATTGCTGTAGCGCAGCTTTGTTGTCACCCGCTTGGGCTGCTGCCAGGGCTAGGTAAAAACGCGCCTCTGGCCGTGCGTCGGCATCTGGCGGGATGGCGCTGAATATCTGCTTTGCTTCTTCGCCGACCGCGCCGCCGTTCGCGGCGATCAGGGCTTCGGCCAAAGCTGCTTTCAGAGTGCTGTCCTCGGGCGCAATGCCGACGGCGATGCGGAATGTCTCGACCGCGTCGCGCGGTCGGCCCAACTTTTCGTATGCCTCCCCAATCGCGGCCCAACGATCGAGATCGGATGGGTCGCGCTTCAGTTTGCTCTTCACCTGCTCGATGGCGGCGAGCACTTTCGCGGGATCGCTGCCGGGGGAAATCTCCCGTTCGGCCAGGGGCATCCCCGGCAGGTCCGGGCGGCCGACAGCGAAATAGATCAGAAGGCCTAAAATCGGGAACAAAAGCGCGATTGCCGCGGTCAAGGCACGCGACGGCGCCGTTGTCGTCGCGACAGGCTTCACGGTGCGCGCGGCGATCAACATCCGGCGCCCGATCTCGGTTTCCAGCGATGCCGCCTGGTCTGCCTCGATCAGCCCGCGGGCCTTCTCGCGTTCGAGTTCCGCCAACTGGTCGCGATACACCGCCAGGTCGGTGCCCTCTTCGGCGAGTCCGGTCGGCGACTTCCGCATCAATGGGCGGCCCAACAGGGCAACGACGGCTGCGGTCAGGAATGCCGCCCCGATCCAGAACCCGATCATTTCAGTGCCTCGAGTTCCGTCTTTTCGGCTGCGGTCAGCGGGACGGTTTCATCGGCCCCTTTTCGGCGGCGCATGACCGAGAAGGCAAGTGCGCCGCCCAGTATCAGCAAAGCCGGCGGCGCGAGCCACAGCACCCACGTCGCCGGTTTGAATGGCGGCCTCAGCAGGATGAAATCGCCGTACCGTTCATGCATGAAATCCAGCACCTGCTGGTTGGTCTTTCCAGCTGCCACCTGTTCGCGCACGACGCGGCGCAGGTCCTTTGTGAAGTCGGCATCGGATTCCTCGATCGATTCGGTCTTGCAAACCGGGCAGCGCAATTGCCGGCCGATCGCCTCGGCCCGCGTTTCCTGCGCCGGGTCCTTCAGCATCTCATCCGGATTGACCGCGAGAGCCGGCGCAGCCAACCCGACGCAGGTCAGCAGAGTGAGGAGGAAACGCCTCATTTTGCGCCGAGCTTAGCCAACAGGGGCAAGATCGTGTCGCGCACATCCGCCTGGGTCAGCGGGGCCGCCTGCTTGAAACGGATGCGTCCCTCGGCGTCGACAATAAAGGTTTCAGGTGCACCATAGGCCCCCCAATCGATCGAGACGCGCCGGTCTGCGTCCATGCCGATAGAGGTGTAGGGGTCGCCCAACTCTCTCAGATAGGCTTCGGCGTCCTCAGGCTTGTCCTTCTGGTTGATGCCCCGGATCGGCACGTGCGCTGTCTTGGCCAGCCCCATCAAGACCGGCGCCTCCGCGCGGCAGGGGATGCACCAGGAGGCGAAAATATTGACGATCTGCACCTGGCCCTTCAGGTCGGCGGAGTTCAAGCCCTTCTGGTGACCAGGCAGCGGCGGCAGATCGAAAGTCGGGACAGGTTTGTCGATCAGCGGCGACGGGATCAGCGTCGGGTCGGTCTGGTTGAGCAGCGGTGTCGCGAAATAGGCGACCAGCCCGACAAAGACCAGGATCGGTAAGATAAAGATCAGTCTGCGCATGGTTATTCGGCCGAGACCGCGCCATGGATATGGACTGGCCGCCGTGTCGGTGCGCCAACACGGAGCCTGCGATCAGAAAGCGACAGGATACCGCCCAGCACCATGATCACCGCCCCGACCCAAATCCACGGCACGAGCGGATGGTGGTACAGCCGCGTCACATACGCGCCCGGCCGGCCCGGGTCCGGTTCGCCGATCACCGCATAAATATCGGCCAGGAAGTCTGTGTGGATGCCGATATTGGTAACCGCCTGCTCCTGGGGATGAACGGTTCGCCGCTCCGGCGTCAGCGTTGTGACCACTTTGCCGTTACGCGTCACGGTAAAGATCCCGCGCTCGGCATCGTAGTTCGGTCCCTTGACCGGCCCGACGCTGTCCAGGTGGACCTGATATCCGGCCAGCTCGACGCTGTCGCCCGGCGCCATCGCCTGGATGCGTTCGACCGTCCAAAGGGCGGTGCCGGTCATGCCGGCGATCATCACGCCGACGCCGGCATGCGCCAGCATCGTGCCCCAGGCTGAGCGTGGCAGCGCAGCGGCGCGGGTAAGGCTGTGCGCCAGCGGAATCTGGCCCAATCGAATGCGTGCGGCAATTTCGGTTATCGCCGATACGATCAGCCAAATGGCGCCGGCCATCGCCGGAAGGGCAAGAAGCGGTCCGCGATGGTTGATGGCATAGACACCGGCGACTACAACGGCCATCGCCAGGGCGGCAAACTTAAGGCGCGCCAGCGCACCGCCCAGATCGGCCCGCTTCCAGGCCAGCAGCGGCCCGACGCCAAGCGCAGCGACCATGGGGATCGACAGCGGCAGGAATGTCGAGTTGAAATAAGGCGGCCCGACCGAAACAGTCACGCCGATCGCTGACAGGAATGTCGGGAACAGCGTGCCGATAAAGACCGTCGCACACATCGTCGACAGCAGCAGGTTGTTCAGCACCAGCGCGCCCTCGCGGCTGATCGGCTGGAACAGGCCACCGACTTTCAGGGACGGCGCGCGGATCGCATAGAGCGTCAGCGCCCCGCCGGTTGCCGCCGCCAACAGCCCAAGCACGAAGATGCCGCGTTCCGGGTCCAATGCGAAGGAGTGCACACTGGTGGTCAGGCCCGAGCGGACCAGGAAAGTGCCGACCAGCGACAGGCTGAAGGTCAGGATCGCCAGCAGGATGGTCCAGCTTTTCAGCGCATCCCGCTTTTCCACCACGATCGCGGAATGCAGCAGCGCCGTGCCCGCCAGCCACGGCATCAGCGAGGCATTCTCGACCGGGTCCCAGCTCCACCAGCCGCCCCAGCCCAACGTGTAATAGGCCCACCACGACCCCATCGCGACGCCCAGCGTCAGGGCCGACCAGGCTGCAAGCGTCCAGGGCCTGACCCAGCGCGCCCAGGCCGGGTCGACCCGGCCTTCGATCAGCGCCGCGACGGCAAATGAGAAAGCGACCGAGAAGCCGACATAGCCCAGATAGAGGAACGGCGGGTGGAACGCGAGGCCGGGATCCTGCAGCAGCGGGTTCAATCCCTGTCCGTCAGGCGGCGCGTCCGCAAGCCGTGCGAAAGGATCGGAGGTCGCGAGGATGAAGGTCAGGAATCCCAACCCGACCATGCCCTGCACGGCCAAGACCCGAGCCTTGAGACCGCGCGGCAGGTTGCTGCCGAAGACGCCGATCAGCATGCCGTAGAAAGCCAGGATCATGACCCATAGCAGCATCGATCCTTCGTGGTTCCCCCAGACGCCGGTGATCTTGTAGAGCAGCGGCATGGCCGCGAAGCTGTTCTCGACAACGTTCTGGACCGAGAAGTCCGAAACGATGTGAGCATAGGCCAAGGTCAGGAAGGCCACGACGATCAGAGCGCACTGCGCAATCGCGGCTGACGATCCGAATGCCATCCAACGTGCGTTGGCGCGCGCCGCGCCGACCAACGGCACGATCGATTGCACCAGTGCGACCAGGGCCGCCAACACCAGCGCGAATTGGCCCAGTTCCGGTATCACGGTTTCTCCACCAGCGTGCTGGTTGCGTGGGTCTGTTCGCCGGCGCGCTTCAGGGCATTGGCGACTTCCGGCGGCATGTATTTCTCATCGTGCTTGGCAAGGACCTCGCGAGCCACGAACCTGCCATCGGCGCCGAGCGATCCTTCGGTCACAACGCCTTGCCCCTCGCGGAACAGATCGGGCAGCTGCCCGCGATAGGTCACGTCGATCGTCTTCGCCATGTCGGTGACGCGAAACTCGGTAAGGTCGCCCTGCTTCTTCACGCTGTCCTTCTCGACCATCCCGCCCAGGCGAAAGACCCGGCCCGGATTGATATGATCCGCGGCCACGTCGCTTGGGCTGTAGAAGAAGACGAGGTTGTCGCGGAACGCAGTTAGCGCCAGCGCAGTGGCGATTCCCAGTCCCAGCAAGCCTAATGCCAGTGCCTGCAGCCTGCGTTTGCCGCGCCGGGTCATGAGCGTGCCTTTCGCCGTTGCCGGCCTACAGCGGAGAGCGCCTCCTCCTCTCGGCGGCGCGCCCTCAGCGTGCCGATCGTCCAGATTGCTGCCGCGATGAAGGCGACCGCAGTTAGGCCGTAGGCTGGCCAGACATAGGCGCCGTATCCGCCCATGGACAGAAAGGTGGAAAAGTTGCTCACGAAAGATCTCTCGGCCGCTTAACTATCGCCGTTCCGCCTCTGGTGCGATGTGACACGGGCGCTCACTCGTCCGCCGCGGCGGTGCGCCAGGCGCGGATGCGGCGGGCCAGAAGCTCGCTTTCCAGCCGCAGGATGACGACGGTCACGAAGAATGCGATGAAGCCTAAGATCATCAGAGTCAGCGGCACCATCATGCTAGCGTAAATCTTGGGCCCCGAAAGGGTGATCAGGCTGGCCGGCTGGTGCAGCGTATTCCACCAATCGACCGAGAATTTGATGACCGGCAGATCGACAACGCCCACCAACACCAGGATCGAACCGGCGCGCAATCCCCGCTGAGGATCGTCGAAAGCGTCGACCAACGCGATATAGCCCAGATACAGGAAGAACAGGACCAACTCGGATGTCAGCCGCGCATCCCAGACCCACCAGGCCCCCCACATGGGCTTGCCCCACAACGAGCCGGCAACCAGACATATCAGCGTGAAGATCGCACCCAGTGGCGCAGCGGCCTTCACGAACAGGTCGGCGAGAGCATGCTTCCAGATAATGCCGGCCGCCGCGGCCAGGGCCATCGCGCCATAGACCAGTTCAGACAGGATCGCGGCCGGCACATGGACATACATGATCCGGACGGAATCGCCCTGCTGATAATCGGGCGGCGAATCGAACAGCGCGAAATAGATGCCGAGCGCCAGCAGGATTACAGTCGCGCCCGCGCTCCACGGCATGATACGCCCCGCCAACCGGCCGAAGGCTGCCGGGTTGGCGTAGCGGTGCAGCAGCGGGACACGGGCGGTGGTCATTCCAATGCGTTCCTCAACGCAGCTGCGGCGGCAAAGGGCACGAGCGCGATACCGGCCACGAAAAAGGCCGCCAGCAGCAAAAGATGCGGCTGCGGCGACAGGCCTTCCCCCGCGGCGCTGACTGCGCTCGTTGCGAAAATCAGGATAGGTATATAGAGCGGCAGGACCAAGACCGCCAGCAGCGCGCCACCACGCCGCGCCCCCAGCGTCACCGCCGCGCCGAACGCTCCGATGACGCTCAGCGCAGGCGTCCCGAGCGCCAGGCTGATTTCGAGAGCCAAGAAGCCGTGCGCATCCAGCCGCATCATGACGCCCAGTAACGGGGCAACGATCATCACGGGTAGTCCGGTCGTGACCCAGTGCGCGGCAACTTTGGCGATAACCGCCAGTTCCAACGGCAGAGGCGCCAGCGCCAGCAGATCCAGCGTCCCATCCTCGAAATCCCTAAGGAACATTCGATCCAGTGCCAGCAAGGTCGCCAGCAGGGCGGTAACCCAGATCATACCGGGCGCCAGCCGCGTCAGGAGGTTGGGCTCCGGCCCGACGCCCAGCGGGATCATAAGCGTCGCCAGCACGAAGAAGGCAATCGGTGCGACCAGATCGCTGCCGTTGCGCAGCTGCAGGCTGATATCGTGCCTGAACAGGCGAAGGGCAGCGTTCACGCGGCGTCCGCCTCATCTGAAAAGCGCGCATCGTACGCAGTAAGATTCAATGTCGCCGCTCCGGGCAGTGCGATCGGCGCATGCGTCGCGGCAATGACTATCCCGCCATCGGCGCGATGGCTGGCGAGCACGGCTTCCAGTCTGACGATCGATTGCGCATCGAGGCCGACCGTCGGCTCATCCAGCAGCCAGATCGGCGCGCCGCTGGCGATGACGCGCGCCAAGGCGGTGCGGCGACGCTGGCCCGACGACAGGAATCGGCCCGCGAGGTCTCCGAGTGCCGTCAGGTCCATCGCCGCCAGCGCGGCATCGGCACGTTCCGCTTGGTTGCGCATGCCGGCCCAGAACCGCACGGTCTCGGCAACCGTTAGCATTGGCTTGATCGCATCCTGGTGGCCCAGATAGACGACGACGTCACGTTGCCGCGCCGGATCATCCCGTAACGGCGTGCCGTCATATTCAAGCCTGCCCATGTAAGGTTTGATCAGCCCTGCCAACAGTCTCAGAAGGCTGGATTTGCCGCTCCCGTTCGGCCCGGTCAGCAACAGTGCTTCGCCGGCTTCGACAGCGAAGTCCAGGCCGGCGAAGACCAGCCGCTCGCTGCGGCGGCAGGCCAGGCCAACGCCGGCAAAGCGATGGGCCGCGCCGGATGTCACTTGCCGTTGGCCTCCTGAGCGCGGGCATATTCCTCTTCCTCGTCGCAGGCTTTCTGGATGATCACGCGGTAGAGTTTTTCGATCAGGTCGGCATCGACCCCGGCCTTTTGTGCCTGAGCCCGGGCGCGCTGCACGACCTCTTCGATGCGTGCCGGCTGGATCGGATGGATGCCGTGTTTCGTCTTGAAGATCGCGACCTCACGGATCACGTCGAAACGTTTGCCCAAAAGAGCCACGATCTCGGCGTCCAACGCATCGATCCGTTGGCGATAGGGCGTCATCATTTTCTGCGTTTCTTCAGGCGACGGCGGCGTAGGCTTGCTCATCGCCACGCCCTGCTGGGCATATGCGACATTGCCGACGGCGAAAAACAGGGTCGCGGCGACAGCCGCTGCATATGGGATTTTGCGCATCGCAAGGCCTCTTGCCGTACCGACGCCGCCGAATGCCGGGGGCGGAGGATACGACCGTGTGTGAAAAATGGCTGCATTCCGGGAAAAAGCGACATCATGTCCTCTCTGCCGGCTAAAAAGCCATGTTTGATCGGCTTGTCAAACTAGGTTAGACCACCGCATCCCATTCATTTGGGCCGGTTTGGGCCGGCCAACTGCGACAAAGGCATCTCCCGTGAGCATTACCGGAAAAGACACCTTGAAGACCCGCCGCACGCTCACCGTCGACGGCACCGACTACGATTATTTCAGCATTGAGGCTGCACAGGCCGATATCGGTGATGTCGCCCGCCTGCCGTTCTCGATGAAGGTGCTGCTCGAGAACCTGCTGCGCTATGAGGACGGCCGCACGGTCTCGGTTGACGACGTGAAGGCTGTCGCCGAGTGGCTTAAGACCAAGAGCAGCGACCGTGAAATTGCCTATCGTCCGGCGCGCGTTCTGATGCAGGACTTCACTGGGGTCCCCGCCGTTGCCGACTTGGCAGCGATGCGCAAGGCGATCGAGCGGCTGGGCAGCGACCCGGCTCGCATCAACCCGCTCTCGACCGTCGATCTGGTCATCGACCACTCGGTCATGGTCGACGAGTCTGGCACGGCGATGGCCTTCGAGGACAATGTCGAGCGCGAGTTCGAACGCAATGGCGAGCGCTATGCGTTCCTGCGCTGGGGTCAGACGGCGTTCGACAATTTCCGCGTCGTCCCGCCGGGCACCGGCATCTGCCACCAGGTAAATCTAGAGTATCTGGCGCAGACCGTGTGGGTCGGCGAGGAAAAAGGCCGCAAGGTTGCCTATCCCGACACGCTGGTCGGCACCGACAGCCACACCACGATGGTCAACGGCCTCGCGGTCCTGGGCTGGGGCGTGGGCGGCATCGAAGCAGAGGCAGCGATGCTCGGCCAGCCGATCTCGATGCTCATCCCCGAGGTCATCGGCTTCAAACTGTCGGGCAAGCTCAAAGAAGGCATGACGGCCACCGATCTGGTGCTGACCGTGACGCAAATGCTGCGCAAGAAGGGTGTGGTCAACAAGTTCGTTGAGTTCTACGGCCCGGGCGTCGAAGCGCTGGCGCTGGCCGATCGCGCGACCCTCGCCAACATGGCGCCGGAATATGGCGCGACCTGCGGCTTCTTCCCGATCGATAAGGAAACCATCCGCTACCTGACCTTGTCGGGCCGCGACTCCTCGCGCATCAAGCTGGTGGAGGCCTATGCCAAGGCCCAGGGCATGTGGCGCGACGAAAACACGCCCGACCCGGTCTTTACCGACTCGTTGTCACTGGATCTGGGCGAAGTCGAGCCCTCGCTGGCCGGCCCGCGCCGTCCGCAGGACAGGGTTCTGCTCTCCGGTGCAGCGAAAGCCTTCGTCGCCGAGTTGGAGAAGTTCGGCGTTCCGGCCGCTGAGGTGAACAAGCGCGTTCCCGTTGCCGGCACGGACTTCACGCTCGGTCATGGCGACGTGGTCGTCGCGGCCATCACCTCGTGCACCAACACCTCGAACCCTTCCGTCATGCTGGCCGCAGGCCTGCTCGCCAAGAAGGCCGTTGCCAAGGGGCTGACTGTGAAGCCGTGGGTCAAGACCTCGATGGCGCCGGGCAGCCAGGTCGTCACCGAGTACTACAAGGCCGCCGGCCTGTGGGATTCGCTCAACGCGCTAGGCTTCAACCTCGTCGGCTACGGCTGCACGACCTGCATCGGCAATACCGGCCCGCTGCCGGATGCCATCTCCGCGGCGATCAACGAGAACAATCTCGTCGCCGGCGCCGTGCTGTCGGGCAACCGCAATTTCGAAGCGCGCATTCATCAGGACGTACGCGCCAACTACTTGGCGTCCCCGCCGCTGGTCGTTGCCTACGCGATCGCCGGTTCGATCATGATCGACATCACGACCGAGCCGCTCGGGATCGGCAGCGACGGCCAACCCGTCTACCTGAAGGACGTGTGGCCATCGAACGAGGAGATCGCCGAGACGGTCGCCAGCTCGATCTCGCGCGAGATGTTCATCGGTCGGTACAGCGACGTCTTCCAGGGGCCGAAGCAGTGGCAGGGCGTCGAGTTCGCCGAGGGCCAGACCTACAAGTGGGACGCCAGCTCGACTTATGTTCAGGAGCCGCCGTTCTTCCAGACGATGACCGCCGAGCCCGAGGCGATCACGGACATCAAGAAGGCGCGCATGCTGGCCCTGCTGGGCGACAGCATCACCACCGATCACATCTCGCCGGCCGGCAACATCAAGAAGTCGGCCCCCGCGGGTGAATATCTGCTGGAACACCAGGTCCGTCCGTCGGAGTTCAACTCCTACGGTTCGCGCCGCGGCAACCACGAGATCATGATGCGCGGCACGTTTGCCAACACCCGCATCAAGAACGAGATGGCGCCCGGCACCGAAGGGGGCGTCACACGGCACATGCCGGACGGCGAGGTCATGCCGATATACACCGCAGCGATGAAATATATCGACGAGGGTACGCCGCTGATCGTCGTCGCGGGCAAGGAATACGGTACCGGCTCCAGCCGAGACTGGGCTGCTAAAGGCACACGCCTTTTGGGCGTCAAGGCGGTCATCGCCGAGAGCTTCGAGCGGATCCACCGTTCTAACCTGGTCGGCATGGGCGTCCTGCCGCTGCAGTTCAAGGAAGGTACCGACCGCAAGACGCTGGGCCTCGACGGCTCGGAAACGTTCGACCTGCTCGGCTTCGCAGATAATCTGAAGCCCCGCATGGACATCGCTCTGACGATCAGCCGTGCGAACGGCAAGGTCGACGTCGTGCCGCTCACCTGTCGGATCGATACCCTTGACGAGATCGACTACTACAAGAACGGCGGTATTCTGCAGTACGTGCTGCGCAATATGCTGAAGGCCGCAGCCTAAGCGAAATACGGGCGGGAGGCGCGTTTGGATTCCAGGCGCGTCTTCCGCCTTTTCGTTATTGTCACCATCGTCGTCGCAGTCATCGGCGGCGGTGCGGCGGTTACGGGGCGCGGGCTCGACCGCTGGGACACGGGTCGGGCTGCCCCGCTGGCCGTCATCCTTATCCTGATGGTCGCGCGGCTTGCCGCCTCGACTCGATCGCTGGGCGGCGTCGGGCGCCAGATGGCGGTTCTTCTCGCCTTCGGGGCGGTCCTTGTTATCGGATACACCTACCGTGACGAAGCACAGGGCCTTACCGATCGCCTGATGGGCGGGCTGATCCCGTCGCGCGGTGTCGAGGTTGCGCCCGGCAGCGTGAAATTCACGGCGGATGAGAACGGCCAGTTTGCAATCGACGCAACCGTCGATGGTGTCCGGATTCACTTCTTGATGGATACGGGCGCCAGTGGAATCGCGCTTTCACAACACGATGCGGTGCGTCTTGGGCTGGACAAGGCGGCGCTCCGCTATACCGGCATCTTTTCGACGGCGAACGGTGCGGTAAGGGCGGCACCCGTCATGCTCCAGTCGATCGAAATCGGCCCGCTGTTCGCCGGTAACGTTCCGGCTTGGGTGAACGGCGGAGATCTCGACCAATCTCTCCTGGGAATGAGCTTTCTTTCGACTCTTGGGCGGATCGAAATTCGCGGCGATACCTTGATCTTGGAACAATCGACCGGCCGTTAAGGCTGGTCCGGCGCAACCGCGAGCATATTGTTCGTAAATCGGTCGCTGGAACCGCGAAGATTGGCCGTTGTTAGGACTGGATCGCCGGCGGCATTGCCACCACGGTCACCACCGGTAATATGCACGCCCCTTGGCTGTTATTGAGGCTCGTAATGGATTCGGCTCGTTCACCGCTCTTCGGATCGATTTTTGCCCTTGTCGCCGCATTCGCGGTTCCGGCGGCGCTGGTCCTTTCGGCTCCCGTCACGGCCCAGGCCCAGGCGCAGGATCCCGGCAAGTTCGTCCAAGAGCTTGGTGATAAGGCGATTGCCCAGCTGGCCGGCAAATCGATCCCGGAGGAGGAGGAGCGCACGCGCTTCAAGGCATTGCTCACGCAGTATTTCGACGTCAATGCGATCGGCAAATTTACCGTTGGCCGCGCCTATTGGGGCAGCGCCTCGCCGGCTCAGCGACAGGAATTCCTGTCGCTATACGAGACGCAGGTTACCAACGCATACGCGAAGCGCTTTCAAAATTACGAAGGTGAGCAGTTCAAGGTGATCGGGCAGCAGAAAGAGAGTGATTTGGACACCATCGTCAACAGCGAGATCAGCCGTCCGAACGGTGGTCCGCCGGTGCCGGTGCTGTGGCGCGTCCGTGCGGAGAACAGCACATTTAAGATCGCCGATGTGACCATCGCCGGCATCAGCATGGCAGTAACCGACCGCCAGCAATTCGCCGCGGTCATCGAACGTGGCGGTGGTAATATCCAGGCTTTGATCGATGCGCTGAAAACCCAAAACATGGTTCCGGCCAGCACCAAGAGCTAAGCAGGCGCGCGCGGCTGCGCCGGCGAAGCCTGTCCCGCCGCGTCGGCTTCCAGCCGTTTCCGGAAGTCGTCGGACAGCGCGTGATAGAGCGGTTCCGGCGTGATCAGCTTCGAGATTGCCGTGGCGACGAGCGCGGTCGCCATCAGCGGGATGACCATAGCCTGATCCCCTGTCATTTCGGCGACGATCACGAAGCCGGTGATCGGCGCCTGGACCGCGCCGGCGAAGAATCCGACCATCGCCAGGACCGCGACGGCGCCGGGCGAAACGCTCGGCATCAGCTGGGACAGCGTCGCGCCCAAACCTGCGCCGATTGACAGTGATGGCGACAGGATGCCGCCCGGAATCCCGCTCATTTGCGACAGCAGACTGGCGAGGAATTTGGCTGCGGTAAAGGTTGCGGGATTCGCCAGACGACCTTCGAGCGCTTGCTGCGCGGCCGTATAGCCGGTGCCGTAGCATGCTCCATGACTCAGCAACCCGAGCAGGGCCACACCGCCGCCGCAGACCGAAGCAAACAGGATCGGACGTCGGCGCGTGAAGCCGCCGAAGCGATTCGGCAGTCGCCGCGCGCCCCACAGGATGCTGCGTGCGAAAATCCCCCCGAGCACGCCGCCGCTCACGGCGGCGACCGGGACGACGAACCAATCATGCCAGCCGTTGAGGGCAGCTTCGGTCGCGCCGAAATACGATCCAGTGCCGTTGACCGAAATGGCGGCGATCCCGGCAAGCACCACGGCGATCAGGACCAGGCTGGAAATCGATCGCTCGAACGACCGGCTCATCTCTTCGATGGCGAAAACGATGCCGGCTAGCGGGGTATTGAACGCTGCTGCCACACCGGCCGCGCCGCCAGCCAGGATCAGACCCTTCTGCCGGCCCATGCCGGTTCGGTAGCTCAACCAGACGAGAATCGATGCACCGACCTGTACGGTCGGTCCTTCGCGGCCGATCGATGCGCCGACGGCGAGGCCGAGAAGCGTCAGCAAGACTTTTCCAAAGGCAATACGCAACGACAGCAGCGGTTCGAGTGCGCCGCGGTCTCTGACCGACCTGGCTGCGATCGCCTGGGGGATGCCGCTGCCCTGGGCGCCGGCGAAATGGGTTCGTCCGATCCAGGCTGAAAGGGCGATCCCGGCTGGCGTCACGGCGAAGGCCAGGTAAGGCGAGATGCCGTTGATATAGTCGAAGAATGCCTGAGCCCTGTCCGCGGCTGCCGCGAAGCCGACCGCGATATAGCCTACGATCATCGCGCCAAGCCAAAAGACCAACCGGCGCCGCCACAGGATGGCTGCCGTGCTCAGGCGGCGGCGACGCCGCGAAGGAATCGATTTCGCTGTAGTCACCGGGTCAGGGGTTTGTATTTGATCCTATGCGGATTGTCGGCTTCCGCGCCCAGGCGGCGTTTGCGGTCGGCCTCGTAATCTCCGTAATTGCCCTCGAACCAGACAACCTCGCTGTTGCCTTCAAAGGCCAGGATATGCGTGGCCAGGCGATCCAGGAACCATCGGTCGTGGCTGATGACCACCGCGCAGCCGGCAAACTGCTCAAGCGCCTCTTCCAGCGCGCGTAACGTCTCCAGGTCCAGGTCGTTGGTCGGTTCGTCGAGCAGCAGCAGGTTTGCACCGGATTTCAGCATCTTTGCCAGATGCACACGATTGCGTTCGCCGCCCGATAACGCGCCGACGCGCTTCTGCTGGTCCGGCCCCTTGAAGTTGAAGGCGGAGACATAGGCGCGGCTGGGCATCGTGCGTTTGCCCAGTTCGATCATGTCCTTGCCGTCGGAGATTTCTTCCCAAACAGTGTGCTTGCCGTCCAGCGTGTCCCGGGATTGGTCGACATAGCCCATCTTCACTGTTTCGCCGACCTTGAAGACCCCGCCGTCTGGCTTCTCCTGACCGGTGATCATGCGGAACAAGGTGGTCTTGCCCGCGCCGTTGGGCCCGATCACGCCGACGATGCCGCCCGGCGGGAGCTTGAAGTCCAGATCGTTGATCAGCAATCGGTCGCCATAGCCTTTCACCAGATGGCTTGCCTCGACAACCAGATCGCCCAGGCGCGGCGGAGTCGGGATGACGATCTGCGCTTCGGTTGCCGGTCCGTCACGGTTCTGCGCCAGCATCGTCTCATAGGCGGAGATACGCGCCTTGGACTTGGCCTGCCGCGCCCGCGGCGAGGCGCGAATCCACTCCAGCTCCGATGCCAGGGCTTTTTGCCGGGCGCCTTCTTCGCGCGCCTCCTGCTCGAGCCGCTTCTGTTTCTGCTCAAGCCACGAAGAGTAGTTGCCCTCGTAAGGAACCCCCTTGCCGCGATCCAGCTCCAGGATCCAGCCGGTTACGTTGTCCAGGAAGTACCGGTCATGGGTGACCAGCACGATCGTGCCTGCATATTCGCGCAGTGTCCGCTCCAGCCAGGCGACCGATTCCGCGTCCAGATGGTTGGTCGGTTCGTCGAGAAGCAGCATATCCGGCTTTTCAAGAAGCAGCCGGCAAAGCGCGACCCGACGCTTTTCGCCGCCCGACAGCTTGTCGACGGTCGAGTCGCCTGGCGGGCAGCGAAGCGCGTCCATAGCGATCTCGACGGTGCGATCCAGCTCCCAGGCGTCGGCGGCTTCGATCTTGTCCTGAAGCTCGGCCTGTTCCTCGATCAACTTCATCATTTCGTCGGGGTCTTCAACCTCACCGAGCTTCATCGAAACCGCTTCGAACCGGTCGAGGATCGCCTTGGTGTCGGCCAGCGCTTCCATGACGTTTTCCTGGACGGTCTTGGCCGGGTCGAGCTGCGGCTCTTGGGCCAGATAGCCGACCTTGACGCCATCCGCCGCCCAGGCCTCGCCGGAGTAGTCCTTGTCGATGCCGGCCATGATCTTCATCAGCGTCGATTTGCCCGACCCGTTTGGGCCAAGCACACCGATCTTCGCCCCGGGATAGAAGCTCAACCAGACGCCCTCCAAGATCTTCTTCCCGCCAGGGAAGGTCTTGGACAGGTCTTTCATCACATAGGCATATTGGTAGGACGCCATTGAGCGTTCTCCCGGCAAAAAAAGGGGTCTTTGGGGGCTTCAGGTTTCTACCGTGACAAAACCCGGGTTGCAAACCTGCGCGACCCTTGCGCCGACCATTCCGACCGGAGATTGTACAGCGTCAGTGGCGTTCAAGATATCGAGAGGATTCTGCGATGTGGCCCGACAGCCGAATCTCGCGATTGTTCCGGATCGATATACCGATCGTCCAGGCGCCGATGGCCGGGGAAACCGATAGATCCCAACTGGCTGCGGCGGTATCGAATGCCGGCGGCCTTGGTTCGACAGGCGTCGCCTATCTTCAGCCGGATGCGGTTCGCGCGCGAATCCGGGATATCCGCCGGCTGACCGATAGGCCGTTCGGGGTTAATCTGTTCGCGCCGGTTGTCGGTGATACCACGCCGGAAAAGGTGGATCGCGCACAAACATTGCTGGCGTCATGGCGCGCGCGTTACGCATTGGACAACGACACGCCGTCTTTGACGATGCCCGACTTCACGGCGCAGCTGGCGGTGGTGATGGAAGAGAGGCCGGCGGTTCTCTCCTTCACCTTTGGTTGTCCAACCAAACAGCAGGTCTTGGCAGCAAGGGGGGCTGGGATCGTCGTGGCCGGCACTGCGACGACCGTGCCTGAGGCCGAGGCTTTGGCGGCCGTTGGTGTCGATGTCATCATCGCGCAGGGCGCCGAGGCCGGTGCACATCGCGGAACGTTCCTCGCCCCATTCGCGGATAGCCAGATCGGCCTGGTAGCGCTGGTGCCGGCGATTCTGGCGCGGGTGAAGCAGCCGGTGCTCGCCGCCGGCGGCATCATGGACGGTCGCGGCATCGCTGCGGCGCTCATGCTCGGCGCCAGCGGTGTGCAGCTCGGCACGGCGTTCTTGGTCAGCCACGAAAGTGGCGCCTCTCCCTCCTGGAAAAACGCCATCCTCGGCCTAGATTCCGACCGGACCCAAGTGACTCAGATTTTCTCAGGCCGGCCGGCCCGGGGAATTCGTAACGCCATGATGAAGAATCTGGAACCCTATGCTGATGAATTGCCAGGATTCCCTGCTATGAACGGCCTGACTCGTGCCATAAGAGGCGCGGCCGCCAGGGCCGGCGACGCAGATGCGCAGTCTTTGTGGGCAGGCCAGGGCGCACCCCTGGCGCGAGCAATGCCCGCCGGTGACCTTCTGCGCTTGTTGGCGTCGGAAACGGCGGCCAGACTGAACGAAGGGTTTCAAGGATGAGCCGTCCCGGCATTGCCGTGTTCGATCTGGACCATACCCTGACCCGCCAGGACAGCTTTCCGATGTGGATCGCTATCCTGGTTGGTTGGCGGCGGACACTGCGAGCCTTCGCGATGGCGGGTTTTGCCGTTCGTCCGGGCCGTACGGACCTGCGCGGCCGCGCCAAGGAAGTTATTCTGCGCTGGTCTGTGCGCGGTGCGACCCTTGCCGAAGCGCAAGCCGCGGGGCGGCTTCTCGGCCAACGGATGCGCTGGCGGGAAAACGTGCTAGCGGCACTCAACGCGCACAAGGCCGCCGGCTGCGCCATCGTTATCGCGACCGGGGCCCCGACGCTCTACGTCGGGCCACTGCTGAGGGCCGCCGGGATCAAGGCGGACGCTGTCATCGGCACCGAGCTCGAAGTGGTCGATGGAAAGCTCACGGGGCGCCTCGCCGGCGCGAACTGCATTCGGGACGAGAAGGCGCGCCGCGTCGCGGAATGGATCACGGGCAACGGCCCCTTTGGGGAAAGCTGGGGATACGGCAATCGACCGCACGATCTTGCGATGCTGGATCTCATCGACAATCCCATGGTCATCGACAAGCACGGGCCCGGCTAGAGCAGATCGCAATCGGGTGGGATCAACTGATTGCATGAAGATGCCCGAAAAACGAAAGCTAAATCCGCAGGACTTTCGGCGTAGGCTTGTTGGGACGCAGCTCCACAAAATCGAACGCAGCCCCTTCAGGTAGCGCGAGGCAATTTACGATCGCGGTAGCGACGGTTTCGGTCGCCATCATCCCGTCGGAATCAGGTCCCATGGACAGCCATCTTTGAAATCCGGCGGCAGCTTCCTCATCGCTCAGCGCCGCGCCGAAGTTGGTGTCGAAAGTGCCGGGGCTGAAGGCGGTGACGCCAATATTGTCTTCCTTGACTTCGTTGCGCAGTTCCTCGGTGAAACGTTCCGCCGCTGCCTTTGTCGCGCCGTAGATCGACAGGCAGGGGAATTCCTCAGGATGACGCGCGGTGGCGGAGGTCACGTTGACGATACGCCCGCCGCCGACCTTGCGCAGATAGGGGATCGCCGCCTGACTGCCATAGACGACGCCCAGGAAGTTCGCCTTGACCTGCAGCATCACCGCCGCCTCGGTCAGGTTCTCGATCCGGCAGACCATCGTCGCGCCTGCGTTGTTGATGACGCCGTCCAGCCGACCGAACTTCGCGACCACCTGGTCGAAGGCCGCGAACATCGGGTCGCGCTCGCCGACATCGACACCGATGCCGATGGCCGCATTGCCGAGGGATGCCGCCGCTTCCGTTACCGCATCGGAGTCGCGGGCGAACAGCCCGACCCGCGCGCCGCGTTCGACCAAAATCTTGCCGATCGAAAAGCCGAGGCCTCGTGACGCGCCGGTAACGATGAAGACTTTCCCTGCGAGCGGCTGCGGCACTGCGATTTTCCCTGCGAATTTGGCCCCGCACGCACGATGCGCGGACGCTTAGTCATTGGGCCGGCAATCTTTCATGCGGGCAAAACCGGGTCAAATGGTTTGCTCTCAAAGCATTGACCGACGCTCGACAGGCCCTTGCGGTCTGCTATAAGGCGGCTTGCCTGTGTGCCGGTTTAGCTCAGCGGTAGAGCAGCGGTTTTGTAAACCGAAGGTCGGGGGTTCAATCCCCTCAACCGGCACCACGGCAGGCGCCCGCAGGCCTATCCCGCCTTTCCCGCCTGTTCGAGCAGCATGGCCGCAAGTTGCCGCGCTTGTTCCGGCTTCATCGAAACCTGAAATTTCTTCCCGCCGTTCTTCATCTCGGCGGCTGTTTCCGCATAATTCAGCCGCAGGAGCACGACCGCCCCCGTGACATTGGCTGTGGTCCAGCCCAAGACAGGCCGGTTGACCAACTGGCCCTTGCTGTCGGTTTCGAAAGGGTTGTCGATCGTTTTGCCGCCCGGATCGGTAAAGTCCATCTGGTCCTCCTTTGGACGATCACCTAAGCGCGTTCGAAATAACGGCGCAATCCGAAACTAAGATACCGCCGCCTCAATCAGAATTGTTGGCGCCAAGGCCGCTTCGCCTGTGGATAACTTTGTGGGTATTGCACGGTGATCGCCGGACTCGCCGCAGAGCATGTATTTCCCGCGCCGGCCCGTGGAATACAATCGGCCACCTGCTAAATATTTGATTTTGCTTCAATTGCGCTCGGAGTTTTAGAGCGACGAAAATCAGATCAGTCCTTTCGGGCCTTTCGATCCGGAGGAAATCGTCATTCCAGCCTCGTGTGCACAACTTGATAGCACCGTTGGATGAAAGGGAATCTGAGGTAAGCTCTCTATCTCGTTGTCCGACAAAGGATTCCCGAGCGATCAACCAGGACGGGGGCTGGGTTCATGGTCGCTGGCTCTGCTGAAATGGGGCGGTTATAAACGGTAGGAAGTGCGCCGGGACGACGATTGGCGCCACAATAGGATGTCGCGAAACAATGCAGAATCGGTGGAACGATGGCGAGGCCGAGGGGCTTTGCGCGGCCTATGCCGGCAAGGGCGTCAATCGCGATTTGGCGCTGAGGGTCTATACCTCGCGCCTCCTGGGGCAGGATCCCTCGCTGGTGCTGCATGGTGGCGGCAATACCTCCGTCAAGACGCGGACCCGCGATCTGTCGGGCGAGGAAACCGATGCCCTCTGCGTCAAAGGCAGCGGCTGGGACATGGGCAATATCGAGCCCCAGGGCTTGCCTGCCGTGCGGATGGCGCCGCTCCTGAAGCTGCGGACACGCGATACGCTATCCGACGAGGAGATGGTTAGGCACCAGCGGGCCTATCTGCTGGATCCGAATTCGCCAAATCCATCGGTCGAGACACTGCTGCACGCGTTCCTGCCGCACAAATTCATCGATCATACCCATTCCACGGCGATCCTCAGCCTCGCCGACCAGCCGAATTCGCCGGAGCTATGCGACGAGGTGTTCGGCCGGCGCATGGGGCAGGTTTCCTACATCATGCCGGGCTTTGCACTGGCCAAGAAAGCGGCGGAGGTGTTCGAGCAGGATCGGTCGGTGGAAGGCCTTATCCTATTGAAACATGGCATTTTTACCTTCGGCGACACCGCGCAGGAAGCGTATGGGCGGATGATCGAGATGGTCTCGCTGGCGGAGGCGCGGCTGCAGCGCGGGCGCAAGCAGGTGTTCGTTTCTGCACCCTTGCCGGAGCCCGCGCGGCTGGCCGCGATCGCCCCCATCGTCCGGGGTGTCTGCGGCGGGGCGGAAGGCGATGGCTGGCGGCGGATGATCCTGGATTTCCGCGCCTCTCCGGCGATTCTCAACTATGTGAACGGCGCGGAAATCGGCCGTTATGCGACGCAGGGCGTGGTCACGCCGGACCATACGATCCGGACAAAGAACTACCCGCTGATCCTGCCTGCCGCGTCGCGCGACCTCACGGCGTTCCATAAGAGTTCACGCACCGCTTCCGCGCAGTTCGCGGACGATTATCGCGCGTATTTCGCGCGAAACAGCACCGGGCAGAAACAGCTCGATCCTCAGCCGCGCGTCGTGCTGGTTCCGGGCCTCGGCCTGTTCGGCGTCGGGCGCAGCAAGAAGGACGCTGCGATCGCCGCCGACATCGCCGAGAACACCGTTGCGACCATCACCGACGCCGAGGCGATCGGCCGGTTCGAGGCGCTGCCGGAGCGCGACCTGTTCGACATGGAATACTGGTCGCTGGAGCAGGCGAAGCTCGGGGCGGCGAAAGAGAAGCCGTTGGCAGGCCAGGTCGCGGTGGTGACCGGCGGCGTCGGGGCCATCGGCGCCGCAACGGCGAAGCTGTTCCGGGAGAACGGGGCGGAGGTCGCGGTCCTGGATCTCGACGGCGAGGCGGCGGCCAAGACCGTCAATGCGCTGGGCGGGCTCGGGCTCGCCTGTGATGTGACGGACGGGGCGTCGGTGAGCGCGGCGTTCGACCGGGTCGCCGAGCATTTCGGCGGCGTCGACATCCTGGTCTCCAACGCCGGCGCCGCGTGGCAGGGCAAGATCGGCGCGGTCGACGAGGCGCTGCTCAGGCAAAGCTTCGAGCTTAATTTCTTTGCCCATCAACGGGTTGCGCAAGCGGCGGTCGGCATCATGCTGGCCCAGGGCACGGGCGGCTGCCTGCTGTTCAACGTGTCCAAGCAGGCGATCAATCCGGGGCCGGATTTCGGGCCCTACGGCCTGCCCAAGGCCGCGACGTTGTTTCTGTCGCGGCAATACGCTGTCGACTACGGCGCGGAGGGCATCCGGTCCAACGCCGTCAATGCCGACCGCATCCGTTCGGGTGTGCTGACGCCGGAGATGATCGCGCAGCGTTCGGCGGCCAGGGGCGTCAGTGAAAAGGATTATATGGGCGGCAACCTGCTGGGGCTGGAGGTCACGGCGGAGGACGTGGCCCAGGCGTTCCTGCACCAGGCTCTTGCGCTGAAAACCACGGCCAATGTGTCCACCGTGGACGGGGGCAACATCGCGGCGGCTCTCAGATAAGTGCGCGTCACCCCAATTCGACGCATTGCCCCAATTCGACGCGTTGATTTACCCCAATCGGCGGACGATCTGGCCCGCTTTCTTATTGGGAAAGTCGTGGTCCGCGAAATCCCCGAAGGCCGCATGGTCGCCCGCATCGTCGAGACCGAGGCCTATCTGCACGACGACCCGGCCGCGCACTCATTCCGGGGCGAGACGCCGCGCAACCGGTCGCTCTTCCTGGAGGGCGGCCACGCCTATGTCTATGTCGCCTACGGCATCCACCGCATGCTGAACGTAGCGGCCGGCGCGCACGGCACCGGCACCGGCGTCTTGATCCGCGCGGCCGAGCCGCTGGAGGGCATCGCGCTGATGCAGGACCGGCGCCGCACGACTGCGCTGACCGATCTGGCGCGCGGCCCGGGGCGGTTGGCGGAGGCGATGGAGATCACCATGGCGCTGGACGCGACCGACCTCACCCAACCCGGCCCGCTCTGGCTCGGCGGCATCGACCGGCCGGCTGGCGAGATCGGCGTCAGCGTCCGCATCGGCATCACCAAGGCGGCCGACCTGCCGCTGCGCTTCTATGAGCGCGGCAGCCGGTTCGTCAGCGGCCCGAAGGCCCTGAACGCATAATTACTCGCTGCCGCCCATGCGGTTCATCATATCGTGCTTGGTGTAGCCGGCGGGAATCTCGAAGGTCCCGGCCGGCACGTCCTTGTGCTCGACCGAAAGCACGGTGGATTCGATCTCCATCTGGCCGCCGACATGATGGGTGGTCTGGACCGGGAACGCGTCATAGCCTACGGCCTTGGTCAGGGCCTCGAAATCCGCTGACGCGGCGGCCGGCCGCTGTCCGCCGCCCATCTGCTTGCTCATTGTCTGGGACAGGTTGATGAGGCCCTTCAGGTCGTCCCGCGTCAGCCCGACCTCGGACATCTTCACGACGCAGATATCGGACTCGGGCTTGCCGTTCACCATCTGGGTGTAGGGCGTGCAGCTCCACTGCCCCACCTTCCGGGCGTCGCCGCTCTTCTGATAGGTGACGACGCGCGGCGTTTCCGGCGTGGGCCCGGCCATGCCCGGCGCGCCGTGCGCCGCCATCATCGCCTCGATCTTCTTGCGCTGCGCCTCGGGCATCGCGGCCATGCGCTGCTGCATCTGCGCCTGCATGCCGGCGCGCATCTTCTGGATGCTGTCCGGCGAGAATTCCATGTAGCTGCGGGTCTTGTCGTTGATCACGATCATCTTGCCGATATCGGCGCGATAGAGCATCCCGCCCCGGTCCGACGACATCCGCATCTTGTCGGCTTCCAGGATGATCGTCTGGGTCTTTCCGTCGGCCCCGGCGCCACCCTGGGTCGAGGTGATCACGGTGGCGGCTGTTGCGCCGCCTGCATAAAAAGCGGCCGTAATGCCGGCTATGACGATTGCTGCGCGCATGGCGATCCCTCCCGTTGGTTTCACGGAAGCGAACCTTACAATCGATAAAATTGCTTTTGTATGATCTTCGTCATGGCGCGCGGCGCCTACTGCTCGTCGCCCATGCGCAGCGCGGCGATGAAGGCGGATTGTGGGATTTCCACCTCGCCGAACTGGCGCATCCGCTTCTTGCCCTCTTTCTGCTTGTCCAGCAGCTTGCGCTTGCGGCTGATGTCGCCGCCATAGCATTTGGCCGTCACGTCCTTGCGCATCGCCGACACGGTCTCGCGGGCGATGACCTTGCCGCCGATCGCGGCCTGGATGGCGATCTTGAACAGCTGTTTCGGGATCAGCTCCTTCAGCCGTTCGCACAGCTGCCGGCCGCGGCGTTCCGACTGGCTGCGGTGCACCACCATGGCCAGCGCATC
>DATJHU010000018.1:0-3730 GCA_035493715.1 Alphaproteobacteria bacterium
GCCGATGCCGGGATCGCAGGTCAGTACGCGTTCGAGTCTTTCGTCCGCGTCGGTGGTGCCGTCGGCCACGATGACCATGCCGGCATGCTGCGAATAGCCGATGCCGACACCGCCGCCATGATGGATCGAGACCCAGGTGGCGCCCGATGCCGTGTTCAGCAGCGCGTTCAGCAGCGGCCAGTCGGACACCGCGTCCGATCCATCCTGCATCGCCTCGGTTTCGCGGTTGGGGGAGGCGACGGAACCGGAATCCAGATGGTCGCGGCCGATGACGACCGGCGCCTTCAGCTCGCCCTTGGCCACCATCTCGTTGAAGGCGAGGCCCAGCCGGTGCCGGTCGCCCAACCCGACCCAGCAGATGCGCGCCGGCAGTCCCTGGAACTTGATCTTCTGCCGGGCCATGTCGAGCCAGTTATGCAGATGCGCATCGTCCGGCATCAGCGCCTTAACCTTGGCGTCGGTCTTGTAGATGTCCTCCGGATCGCCTGAAAGCGCGGCCCAGCGGAAGGGGCCGACGCCGCGGCAGAACAGCGGGCGGATATAGGCGGGGACAAAGCCAGGGAAATCGAAGGCGTTCTCCACGCCCTCCTCCAGCGCCATCTGGCGGATGTTGTTTCCGTAATCGACGGTCGGCACGCCGGCAGCCTGGAAATCGAGCATCGCGCGGACATGGACGGCCATCGAGGCCCGGGCCGCCTTGTCGACCGACTTCGGATCGCGCTCGCGGCGATCCAGCCACTCTTCGACAGTCCAGCCTGCCGGCAGATAGCCGTTGATCGGGTCATGCGCCGAGGTCTGGTCGGTCAGCAGGTCTGGCCGGACGCCGCGCTTGTAGAGCTCCGGCAGGATTTCCGCGACGTTGCCGAGCAGGCCGACAGACAGCGGTGTCTTGTCGGCGCAGGACTGCTGGATCATCGCGAGCGCCTCGTCGATCGTTTCAGCGGCCTTGTCGAGATAGCCGGTGCGCAGGCGCATCTCGATTCGCGAGCGCTGGCATTCGATGCCAAGGCAGGACGCGCCGGCCATCACCGCGGCCAGCGGCTGCGCGCCGCCCATGCCGCCCAGCCCTGCGGTCAGCAGCCAGCGTCCCGACAGGTCGCCGCCGTAATGCTGGCGACCCATCTCGGCGAAGGTTTCGTATGTGCCCTGAACGATCCCCTGGGATCCGATATAGATCCACGACCCGGCGGTCATCTGCCCGTACATGGCCAGGCCCTTCTTATCCAGGGCGTTGAAGTGCTCCCAGGTCGCCCAGCGCGGTACCAGGTTGGAGTTGGCGATCAGCACGCGCGGCGCGTTTTCATGGGTGCGGAAGACGCCGACCGGTTTGCCTGACTGAACCAGCAGCGTCTCATCAGCGTCCAGCCGCTTCAGCGTGGCGACGATCGCGTCGTAGCATTCCCAATTGCGCGCCGCCCGGCCGATGCCGCCATAGACGACGAGTTCCTCGGGCCGCTCGGCGATATCCGGGTCCAGATTGTTCATCAGCATGCGCAGCGGCGCCTCGGTCAGCCAGCTCTTGGCCGACAGCTCCGTTCCCCTCGCCGCGCGGATGATCCGGCTGTTGTCCAAACGCGTCATCAGTGACCTCTGCCGATCGGTGGTTAAATATGTGGAGACATCTCGGGTGCAGGAGTCTAGGCAAAAACGGATGACGCAGGATCGCACACGAAATCCCGGCCTGTATTTCACCTCCGCTCTGCTGCCGGACGGCTGGGCGTGCAACGTACGGCTGGAGATCGCACGCGGCCGGATCGTCGCTGTCGAACGCGATGCCGCTCCGGCAGATGCCGACGAGCGTGCCGCCATCGGGCTGCCCGGCGTCGGCAATCTGCACAGCCATGCATTTCAGCGCGCCATGGCCGGCCTGACCGAGCGGCGCGGGCAGGAAGAGGACAGTTTCTGGACCTGGCGGACGCTGATGTACCGCTTCGCCACCCAGATGACGCCGGATGACGTCGAGGCCGTCGCCGCCCAGGCCTATGTCGAAATGCTCGAGGCCGGCTTCACCCGCGTCGGCGAATTCCACTACATCCATCACGCGCCGGACGGCCGGCCTTACGACAATATCGCGGAGATGGCGGCGCGCATCGCCGCGGCCGCCGATATATCCGGCATCGGTCTCACGCTGCTGCCGGTGTTCTATGCCCACAGCGGGTTCGGCGGTGCCCTTCCCGCGCCGGAACAGGCGCGGTTCCTCAACGATCCAGATCGTTACGGCCGCTTGATCCAGGACAGTCGCGCCGCGATCGCCGACCTGAAGGATGCTATCGTCGGCATCGCGCCGCACAGCCTGCGCGCGGTCACGCCGGAAGAGCTGACCGCGATACTGCCGTTGGCGGGGGAGGGGCCCATCCATATCCATGTCGCGGAGCAGATGAAGGAGGTTGCCGACTGCCGCGAATGGTCGACGAAGCGGCCGGTCGAATGGTTGCTCGACGCGATGCCGCTCGACCGGCGCTGGTGCCTCGTGCATGCAACGCACATGAATGCAGACGAGATCGAGCGGCTGGCGGCAAGCGGAGCGGTCGCGGGGCTATGTCCGATTACCGAGGCCAATCTCGGCGACGGGATATTCCCCGCCGTCGACTTCCAGTCCGCCGGCGGGTCGTTCGGGATCGGATCGGATTCGAATGTGCGGATCGACCCTGCCGAGGAGCTCCGGCTGTTGGAATACGGCCAACGCCTTGCCGGAAGGGCGCGGAACGTTCTGGCGGCGGGCACTGAGCGCTCGACCGGCCGCACACTGTTCGACACTGCCGTTCGCGGCGGCGCTCAGGCGCTTGGCGTCGAGCCAGGCTTACGGGTCGGCGCAACGGCTGACATCATTTCACTGAATGCGGATCATCCCGCGCTGGCGGCGCGTGGGGGAGACGACCTGCTGGACAGTTTCATCTTCGCGGGCGCGCCTGTATCCGGAGTCTGGTGCGCCGGACGGAAGCTCGTCTCCGATGGCGTCCACCACCGCCGCGCCGCTGTTGCCGGACGCTTCCGCCAGGTGCTGGAGCGACTGCGCGGCGCTTAATCAGGCTGGATTCCGCGTTCGGCGAAATAGCGCGCAAGCACGGTTGGATCGCCTGATCTATCGGCCAGCGCGACATAGGTATCCGGCCGCAACAGATAGATCGCATCGCGCGCCAGCCCGACCGTCTCGTGTTCCGGATGCCAATCGAAGCGGTGCAGCGGCACGCCGTGCGTCGCGCACCAGCCGGTCAGCGCGGCGCTCGCCGTTCCATAGACATGGACCTGCCATCCGATGGCGGTCAGCGGGGCGTAATTGTCCGTGCCGGCGGCCGAAACCCAGGGTAGCCGGTCGCCGCCCTGTACATGACCGGCCTCGCCGACCGAGAGCGGGTCGTCGCGATAGTTCAGCATCACCTGCGACACGGTGCGGAACATGAATTCGCGCACGGCGTGCAGGCTTACCGCCGCCGGGAAGAGCAGTGGGAAGATACGGGTTCGCACGATGTCGGCGATGGGCCCGTCGGCGGTCGCGAAGCTGAAGGCGCGGTCGGTGGTCGAGACGAGCTTCTTCGCGAAGGTAAGCCGCTCCGGTTCGTAGCTGTCGAGCAGGGTGTCGGGCGCCTTTCCCTTGACGACGGCCGCCAGCTTCCAGGCCAGGTTGATGGCGTCGCCGATGCCGGTGTTCATGCCCTGGCCCCCGGCCGGGCTGTGCACATGCGCAGCGTCGCCCGCCAGAAAGGCGCGGCCCTTGCGGAAGCGGTCGGTG
>DATJHU010000019.1:0-12032 GCA_035493715.1 Alphaproteobacteria bacterium
TCCTTATCGGGCGTGATGTTGGTCGTGTAGATCTCGCCCAGCGGCGTCGCCATTTTCAACCCACCCGCGAAGGGCTTCTCGCCTGCCCCGGTATGGCAGACAACGCAATCGCCAGCCCGCGCCAGATATTCGCCCTTGGCGATCGTCTCTGGCGGCGAAGCGGCGAGCGTGGACGCGGCTGCAAAATAAAGCGCGGCGACCAGGCTGGCTGTTTTCCACATAATGCCCTCGCTTAAACCGTTTGGGTTTCGCCGGATACGGCCGTCAGGTCGCGACGGAGGTTCCGGGCAGCCAGGAAGAAATGCACGCCGCCCCAGATTGCCAGCAGATTAGCCCCAGCCATGCCGTATCCGACCGACATCGCTCCCGCCGACGCCGCGAACATGTCGCTGATATGCCCGGTGATCAGCGGTCCCACGCCGAAGCCCAGCAGCGTCGTGAGCAGCAGCATCATGGCAGACAGGGTTGCCCGCATCCTGGGCATGACCAGCGACTGGCAGACGGCATAGCTGGCGCCGAACCAGGAGGTGCCGCACATCATCCAGATTCCCGTGAAGCCGAGCGCGACGATCGGGTCGGCTGTCATGACGGCAGCCACAGCCAGCGGAAAGCAGGCGAACGACATCGCGGACGGGATCCATACACGCCAGCGCTCGTCCCGCCGCGCCAACCGATCCGCCAGAACGCCCACCGCGATCATGCCGACCGAGGCGATGGGATAAGTGGCGACACTGATCATCCAGCCGGCTTGCGCCGGCGCGATGTGGTCGACGCGCGTAAAGAACGGAAACATCCACATGCCGAAGGCGTTGATCGCGATGGTGGTCAGCGTGACGCCTGCGGCGGTGTGCAACAACGACCGCTGGGACAGGATGAAGCGCATCGTCTCGCGCACCGGCGGTGCCTCGCTCTTCGCATCGGACAGGCCGTGGACGTTCAATCGTTTGGGTTCGCGCACGGTCAGCAGCAGGATCGCGACGACGGCCAACCCCGGCAGGCCGGCCGAGATCACCGTCGTGCGCCAGCCATAGGCGGCCACCAGGATGGCGCCCACGGTCATGCCGACGCCGGAGCCGATCGGCGTGAACAGGTAATAGACGGCCAGCGCCCTGGCGCGTTCGCGCAGAGGGAACAGGTCCGAGATCATCGACACGGCAGAGGGCGTCGCCCCGGATTCGCCCGCGCCGACGACGAAACGCAGCAGCAGTAATTGCAGGAAACCGGTCGTGAAGCCGCACAGGGCGGTAGCGATGCTCCAGATCGTGATGCAGATCGCGATGATATTACGCCGATTGCTTCGGTCGGCGGCGATGCCGAGCGGAATGCCGGCGAAGGCAAAGAACAGTGAGAAGGAAATCCCGGTCAGCAGGCCAAGCTGCGTGTCGCTCAACGAAAACTCGCGCTTGATCGGGTCCAGCAGGACCGTGATCAGCATCTTGTCCACCATGCTGAGGGTGGCCATGACCACCAGCAGAAACAGCGTCCAGTAGCGCCAAGCCGGAACTGCGTCGGTGCGCGTGGCGGCGACGTCGCCGAACTGCACGTCGTTCAGTGCATCCATCGATTTCCCCAATTTCGCGCGACACTATCCGGTCCTTGGCGCGGATGACAGAGGCGGAATTCTTAATCGGGCGCGAGATATCACGGTTTCGCCTCGAGCCCGCCCCATTCCTGCCCAAACCGGTTCCAAAATAGAGCTTCATGGACAGCCGTTGCTGCCGTGGCGCGGCAAAAGTTCGGAGCATATCGCGATCCAAACCGTTCAATCGGCAAAGGAAATAGCGAAAAGGAGAGATCGGTGAGCATGAAGAAACTGACGATCGGCGCTTCCGCCGCTGTGGTCGCGGCTTTGTCGGTGGCGACGTCCGCCTTTGCCGGAGCGGCCGCGACGTCCCTTTTTGCCTCGGAATCCAATGCCCGCAGCGTATGCGGGCAGACCAACGTCGTCTGGGCGGTGTTCGACAGCGGCCACTACTATAAGCCGGGCTCGCCCGGCTATGAATGGGGCAAGGGCGAGCGCAAGGGCGCCTATACCTGCGAGAAAGCTGTCAAGTCGAAAGGCTGGCATCTGGCAAAAAACATACAGTAGCGTATGATTAATGCCGCACGGGCGCTAAGGTCCGTGCGGCGGCTTCTTTCGGAACCGCCGAAATCGAACGGATTCGAGGGGAGCAGCATGCAAAAGGTCACATACGATTTCACCGGCTCAACCGCGCTCGTGACGGGTGCCGGGAGCGGGATCGGCTTCGGCGTGGCGACGGAACTGGCGCGCGTCGGCGCCACCGTCACGGTCATGGGGCATCTGGAAGATCAGGTCGCTCCCGCCGTCGAGAGGCTTCAGAAGCAATTCGGCCCGGACCGGATCCGGGCCGCGGTCGGCGACGTGACCAACGAGGAGGATCTGGCCCGCTGCGTCCAGATTGCGGCCGATGCCGAGGGGAATCTGGATATCGCCGTGGCCAACGCCGGCGGCGCTTACCCCGGTCCAATTCTGATGATGCCGAAACAGGCTTGGGATCATGTGCTGACGCTCAACATCACCGGCGTCGCGCTCACTATCAAGCACGCGGGCCTGGCGATGCGGAAAAAGGGCGGGCGGATCGTGACCGTCTCGTCCTCCGCCGCCATCCAGGCGGTCAAGTTCATGGCGCCCTATTCGGCGTCAAAGGCGGCGGTCGAGATGCTGACCAAGGGGGCGGCGTTGGAGCTGGCGCCGTTCAAGATCAATGTGAACTGCGTGTCACCCGGCTGGATCAAGACGGAATCCGCCGACAAGATGCCGCCCTCGATCGTCGCGCAGCTGCGCGACCGCACGGCATTGGGCGATGGCGGAGAGACAAAGGTGATCGCCGATGGGGTGCTGCATTTCTGCGGGCCGGGCAGCGATTGGGTGACCGGCGCGACGACCCATATCGGCGGCGGACTGCATTCCTATGGCGGCGAAGACTTCCTCGACATGGTGACGGCGATGTACGGCGAGGAGACGGTTAAGCCATTCCTCGGACCCTGAGGAACGGGGCTTGTGCGCAGTAGGGCGCTCCCCATTTATGCGTCTGTTATATTGGAAACGAAAAGCGACAGGACTCATTTCATGTCTTCATTGGTATTGACCCAAGAGATCAAAGACCTCGTCAACGGCTCGCTGGAAAGCGGCAATCCGATTCTGCTGGCCGCGGTCGATGCGGCCGGCAAGCCCATTCTGTCCTTCCGCGGCAGCACGACCGTTCACAGCGACGACCAACTCGGCCTTTGGGCCCGCAACGCGGCCGGCGGCACGATCGAGGCGATCAAGCAGAATCCGAACGTTGCGCTGATGTACCGCTCGGCGACGATCCCGCTGCTGCGGTTCGAAGGGCGTGCCCGCGTCGTCACGGAAGAAGCGGAACGCAACGCGATTTATGAAGCCGCGCCGCAGCGCGAACGTGACGGCGATGCCGAGCGCAAGGGCGCGGCGATCGTCGTCGATCTCGACACGGTGTTCGGCGTGCTGGGCTTCAAGGACAACGCTCCGATCATCGCGCATCTGGCGCGCTGAGTTGGCGCAGCCTGCCAGAATTTTGCCGCCTTCGTGCGAGAGAGTCTGACGATTCACATGCGGCGCCCGCGTGGCGTCGCATGGCACGACGGAGGGGAGTGATGAAATCGGTTGTATTGGTCTCCGCTCTTGTGATCGGGGCCATGACGCTGGCCGCAGGTCCGAGCCGCGCGGCCGTTGGCGTCGTCGTCAACATCGCACCGCCGGCGCCGATGGTCGAAGCCGTCCCGGTGGCTCCCGTCGCGGGATATATCTGGCGGCCCGGCCACTGGCGCTGGAACGGTGTGCGGTATGTGTGGATTCGCGGCCGGTATGTCGCACCGCCTTATGTGGGGGCGGTCTGGGTGCCCGGCCATTGGGGCCCACGCGGTCCGGGCTGGGTTTGGATCGGCGGGCACTGGCGCCGGTAAACCGGCGCAGGAAATTGGTGCGCCCGGCGGGATTCGAACCCACGACCCCAGGATTAGGAATCCTGTGCTCTATCCTGCTGAGCTACGGGCGCCGACCGATTCTGGATCGGCCCCGTCTGCTATCATGAAAGCCGGCCCGGCGGAAGAACCGCCTATTTCTGCGGGTACTTGAACGAGAAGTTGACGGTCACCGGTTTCCACCAATCGGGCACGCCGGTCTGCTTGTCGATGTGCCGGCCGAACGTTTCGGGGGCCGGCGGATCGATGACATAGGTCAGCTGATAGGTGCCGGGCCCGTTCATCGTGATGTTATTGGCGTAGTGCGGGCCGTCCTTGGCGGTCATCGGCATCAGCTTACCTGACAGGACCCAGTCGGAATCCGCCTTCTTCAGCACGTAGCTGACCGTGAGGTAGGGAATCCAGGATCCGTCGGCATAGCCGTAGGGGCTGTCGGCGGTCGCGTGGATGTCGGCCTCCAGATGGATCATATCGGCGCTGCCGTGCTCCATCATGCCGTCCATGGTCTGGGACATCGGCGCCATCTGAACGCCGACCAGATAGTTCGCCACGATCTCCATGTCGTGTTCCTTGACCGGGCCGCCGACGAAATACTCCCGGGCGTCCGCCGGCGTGGCCAACACCAGCAGCGACGCGGCGAGCAGCATGATCAGTCTGTTCATTTTCGCTCTTTAAGGTCGTTGTCGAGAGATTCTGGGGCGAATGGTTTCTACCGGGCGTGGGTGGCGGCGCTCGCCGGCGTCCGGCTTTGCGGCCCGTGCCCGACCAGCCGGTGCAGGGCGACCAGCGCGGCCAGCGTGGCCAGGAAGGCGATCAGCTGAATGCCGGAGGGGCGGTCCGAATAGCCGATCAGCGCGTGCAGCGCCCGGCCGACGACGCTATCGTCGCGCAGGATCGCGGAACTGTCCCAGATCTGGTCGCCCAGCGTCGGCAAATAGCCAGCGCTCGAAAGAATAGAAGCGGCTTGCCCGGCCATGCCGGCGGCGAGAAACGCCACCATGCCGTTGGTCACCTTGAACAGATGGCGCATCGGGATCGCGGTCAGGCCGCGATAGAGCAGCCATGACACCGCCGCGCCCGCGGCCACGCCAAGCGCACCGCCGGTCAGCATGCCGCCTGCGCCCGCGCCGCTCGAGGTCGCGATGCCGAACAGGAATAACACGACTTCGGACCCCTCGCGCAGCACGGCCAGCATGACAACCGCCGCCATCGCGCCGAGCGTCCGGTCGCCAGTGGCGACCGAGCGGCCCATTTCCTTCATTTCCCGGGCCATCTGCCCGGCGTGGCTCGCCATCCAGGTGATGTGGAGCGTCAGCATGACGACCGCGACGATCAGGATGGCCGCATTGAACAGCTCCTGCCCGTTGCCGGAGAAGGCGTTGGCCAGCACACCGGCGAAGCCCGCCAGGATCGCCGCGCCCGCAACGCCGCCGGCAATGCCGCCGGCAATCCAAATTCCCCGTCGGGCAACACCTTCGGTTGCCGCCAGAACGATGCCGACGATGAGGCCGGCTTCCAGCACTTCGCGAAAGACAATCAGCAGCGTCGCGAGCATCGCCTATTCCTTGGCCGTCACGGTGCCGTGGGCATCGTCGGGATGGTAGTCGTCGAAAAACTGATACGTTCCAGGCTTCAGCGGACCAGCGGTCACCGTCACGGTTCCGCCGGGAACGATGATTTTTTCGACCTTAAGGTCGTGGCTCTCGAATTCGGCCGGCGTGCCGTCGTGGTTGGTAACCTGGATCTGAAACTTCTGGTTCGCCGGCACGGTAAACTCGGCGGGCGCGAACTTGTGGTCCTTAAGATCCAGCTTAATTGGCTCAGCCTGGGCGAAGCCCGCATTGATAATCATCAACGCGAAAGCTCCGAAAACCGTTTTTGTTGCGGACATCACGATCTGCACGCCACCTGCGAATTATTCTCAACTACTTGATAATGACATTGGGTCGCATTATCAACTCTGACAAGGTCCGCCACGATCGGGCCGTTCGATCGAGGACCAATTGCCCGAACCGCACTCCCTGTCGTTTCTCTACGTTCCGACCGACATTCTGGTGGCGCTGGATTATCGGCCCTACCGGTTTTTCCTGCAGCCCTACCACCATTTGGTGCGGATGCTGCATATCCTGTCGATCTCCGCTTTTTTCGGCGCGATCGTCCTCCTGGATCTGCGTCTGGCAGGTTTTCGTACGGCGGTAGCGCTCAAGGACTTGTCCGGCGCAGTGATGTCGTGGATCTATGCCACCTTCGCAATCGGCACCGTCACCGGCGTCATGCTGTTCTTCTACGATCCGGTGCACGTCGCCAGCCATGCCTATTTCTCGTTGAAGATAATCCTGATCGTGCTCGGCATGGCGAATGCGGCCGTATTCAACCAGCGGGGATTCGCCGCAGCGATCAACAGCGCCGGCCCCATGCCGCGCCGTGCGCGCATCTTCGGCGCCATATCGCTCGCGGTCTGGACCGGCGCGATGATCTGCGCGACGCTGAATGTCGAGGCCGCACCGAAGGTTCTGTTGCGTTAGGCTCCGGCCTGGGGAACTCTCCCTATACTACAAGGGGGCAAGAGGGGGACCGATGGCCGACCGCATCCTGTGCAGCCTGCTCCTGGCAGGCGTCCTCGCAGCTTCTGTCCCGGCGCTGGGCCAGGATACGGCACAGAAGACCGCCGAAGGCCTCGTCCGCGCAGCCCTCGCCGACGATTGGAGCTATCGCTTCCTGGACTCGCTGACAACGGATATCGGCCCGCGCCTCGCCGGAACCGAGGCAGAGGCGCGGGCCGCCGAATGGGCCGAAGCGGAACTCAAGGCCGCCGGCCTGGAGGTTCATACCGAAAGTTTCCCAATCACCGCTTGGCTGCGCGGGACGGAGACCGCCGCCGTCGTTTCACCAATGCCGCAGCGGCTCGTTCTGACCGCGCTCGGCGGTTCGGTCGCGACACCGCTTGGGGGGATCGAGGCCGAGATCGTACTGTTCCGCAGCTATGCGGCGCTGCTCGCGGCGCCACCCGGATCGCTTGAGGGAAAGATCGCAGTGGTGACCGAGCATACAGTGCGGACGGCGGATGGGATGGGCTACGGACTCGCCAACCCGATCCGGCGCCAGGGGCCGTCTGAAGCGGCAAAGCGTGGAGCGGTAGCCTATCTCCACCGCTCGCTCGGCACCGACAGCCACCGGCTCGCCCACGCCGGCCAGGTCAACTACGACCAGACGATCCAGAAGATTCCAGCCGCGGCGCTGTCCAATCCCGACGCCGACCTCCTCGAGCGGTTATCTGCGAAGGGGCCCGTCAGGATTCATGTGACACTGACCCCGACCTTCGACGAGAAGGCGACGGCGATCACCGTGGTCGGCGAGGTCAAGGGCCGCGAGAAGCCGGACGAAATCGTCTTGATCGGCGCGCATCTGGATTCCTGGGACCTGGGAACCGGCGCCATCGATGACGGGGCGGGCGATGCCATCGTGTCCGGCGTCGGGCGGTTGATCGCGGCTTTGCCGCTTCATCCCAAGCGTACCGTCCGCGTCGTTCTCTTCGGCGCTGAGGAGATGGATTACAGTGCGGCGGCCTATGAGAAGGCGCACGCAAGCGAGGCGCAGAAGATCGTCGTAGCAGGCGAGGCAGATTTTGGTGCCCGCCGGGCCTTTGCGATGCGCCTGCCGGCCGGGGCCGTCGCCAGTCCTTTCGGCCGATCGGTCGGCGCGTTGTTGCCGCCTCTGGGCGTCCTGTTGCTGCGCGATCCGCCGCAGCACGCCGGCAGCGACCTCGCCGGGCTTTCGCATGACGGGGTGCCCACCTTTGGAATCCAGCAAAACGGCTGGGACTATTTCGATGTCCATCACACGGCGGACGACACATTCGATAAGGTCGATGCCGCCGAATTAGCGCAAAATGTCGCCGTATGGGCGGGGGTCACATATCTTGCCGCTGAAACCGATGTCGATTTTCGGGCGCTGACCAAAACTGCGGCAAAGCCGTAACAAATCTCGCAGCTGCACAAAATTTGCTCAAATAATGGGCAGATGACCGCTTATTAAGTGAGCATCAACAGCTGTCCGCCTCTCGAAGGGCAGATTTCTGCGGTTCGAATCGGGCCGAATCCTCCCGCACTGCAACTGGCACGCTTCTTGAATATCGTTCCGTTGATCGGAATTGGTCTTTGCTGAGACCGATGAGCCGTTTTTCGCGCGACTTCAAGTTGCGCCCAGGGATTCGAAAATGTGCAGGAGGAGACACAAATGAAAATTGTCAGGACCTGGAGAAGCCTAACGGGGGCATTGCTAATGCTCCTGTGTTTCGCGGCTCTGCCCGCCGTCGCCCAAGATCAAACGCCACCTGCCTCCGCACCGGCGGCCGCTGCGCCGGCCGCCGCCGCTCCGGCTGCGGATGCCGCGGCTGCCCCCACCGCCGCGGCACCTGCCGCGCCGACGCTGAATTCCGGCGATACCGCCTGGATGCTCACCTCGGTCGCCCTCGTGCTCATGATGACGATCCCAGGCCTCGCCCTGTTCTACGGCGGCATGGTCCGCAAAAAGAACGTGCTCGCCACGGTGATGCAAAGCTTTGCGATCACCTGCCTGGTAACAGTCCTGTGGGCGGTCATCGGCTACAGCCTGGCGTTCCGTGCGGGTCCCGATAGCACCAATGCTTGGATCGGCGGCCTTGATCGCCTGTTCCTGAAGGGCATGGACATCGATTCTTTGCAGGGCACGATTCCAGAGTCGGTCTTCATGTGCTTCCAGATGACGTTCGCCATCATCACTCCGGCGCTGATCTGCGGTTCGTTCGCCGATCGCATGAAGTTTTCGGCCATGATGTGGTTCATGGCCGCGTGGAGCCTGCTGGTCTATTCCCCGATCGCCCACTGGGTGTGGGGCGGCGGCTTCCTCGGCGCCTGGGGCGTCCTCGACTATGCCGGCGGCACGGTCGTGCACATCAACGCCGGCGTCGCCGGTCTGGTAACGGCTCTGGTCCTCGGCAAGCGCCGCGGCTACCCGCACGAGCCGATGCCGCCGCACAACCTGGTCCTCACCATGATCGGCGCCTCGCTGCTGTGGGTGGGCTGGTTCGGCTTCAATGCCGGGTCGGCGGTAACCTCGGGCGTCAACGCGGGTATGGCGATGATGGCGACCCAGATCGCCACCGCGGCCGCCGGCCTCGGCTGGATGTTCGCCGAGTGGATCTTCAAGGGCAAGCCGTCGGTCCTAGGCATTTGCTCGGGCGCCGTCGCCGGCCTGGTTGCGATTACGCCGGCTTCCGGCTTCGTCGAGACCGAAGGCGCGCTGATCATCGGCCTCGCCGCCGGCGTCGTCTGCTTCTGGTCGGCCACCAGCCTGAAGCATATGCTGGGATATGACGACAGCCTGGACGCCTTCGGCGTGCACGCTGTGGGCGGCATCCTCGGTGCCATCCTGACCGGCGTGTTCGCTCGCGCCGATGTCATCGCCGGCTCCGTTGCCGGTGCCGATCCGGCCAAGGGCGGTCTGGTGTCCGGCCATCCGGAGCAGGTCCTGACTCAGCTCTACGGCATCGGTGTCGTCATCGTCTTCGACGCGGTCGTCAGCTACATCATCCTGAAGGTGATCGATCTGGTCATCGGCCTCAGGGTCGACGAGGAGACGGAAGTCGAAGGTCTCGACCTCGCCCTCCATGGCGAAGTCGTCCCCTAAAAGGCCAACTGCAAAGCCGCTGCGACAGCGGTCCGGAATAGAGGAGGGCGGCACGTGTCCGCCCTCCTCGAACCGGCAAACGACTAGTAACCTCGGCTTCGACAGCCCAACCAAGATGCGTCGAACGCCACGGATCGGGAGTAATGAAATGACAAAAACGGCTTATCGTACCGGCGCTGTCAGCGCGTTCGTGATCTCATCTTTACTGGGCGCTTCGTCGCTCCTGGCGGTCGGCATCGCCGCTCCGTCGGCATACGCGGCCGAGGCTACCGTGCCGCACAGCTATCTCGTCTTCTTCGACTTCAACAAATCCAACCTGACGCCTGAGGCGGTGAAGATCGTCGACCAGGCCGCGTCGGACGCGGCAGCAGGCAAGGCGACCCAGATCGTGGTCACCGGCTATACCGACACAGTTGGCTCCGACGCCTACAACATGCGCCTGTCGAAGCGCCGCGCTCTGTCGGTCCAGGCCGAGCTGGCAAAGCAAGGCGTTCCTGCCGACTCGGTTGCCATCTATGCCAAGGGCAAGCACGACCTGCTGGTTCCGACCGCCGACGGCGTGAAGGAACCACAAAACCGCCGCGCCTCGATCGCGTTCGATACGGCGGCCCCTGTCGCTCCGCCGCCGCCCGCGGCCGAGCCCGCAGCCGCCGCGGCGCCTCCAGGCTTTGCCGTCTGGGCGCAGCTGGAAGCCGGCATCACCGCCAACCCCAACACGAATTACGGCGGCGTCAATTACGGCCATCTGTTCACCGACAAGGCGAACCAGGTGGTCCTGAATCAGTTGCTGCTGACCGCGGAAAAGCCGATCGACACCGCCACCGACTATGATGTCGGCTTCCGGTTGCAGGGCATGTTCGGCACGGATGCGCGTTACACGCACTTCCTGGGCGAACTGGATGACACCATTAAGCACGACCGCACCCAACTCGACATCGTCGAAGCCTGGGTCGGCATCCACACCCCGTGGCTGGGCGAAGGCGGCATGGACATCAAGGTCGGCCAATACCCGACCTTGCTGGGCGCCGAAGTCATCGACCCGAGCGGCAATTTCCTGTACTCAAAGAGCTATATCTTCAACTACGGCCTGCCGCTCAAGAACACCGGCATCATGACGATCACCCACGTCAACTCCATCCTCGACATCTATGCGGGTGTGGATACGGGTGTGAACACGACCTTCCCGGATGACGGTGATCCGAACACCGCCTACGCCTTCCAGGGGGGTTTCGGTCTGAACGGGTTCGCCTTCGACGGCAAGCTCAGCATGGTGGCCTTCACCCATATCGGGCCGGAAAATGCGATCGGTTCGATCAACCATGCCAACTCGCGGCTGCGCTATCTGAACGACGTCGTGTTCACGATGAAGTGGAGCGACGCGCTGACCACGATGACCGAACTCAACCTGATCAAGGATGACGGCTATCACGCACTGGCCTGGGGCATCGCCGAATATGGTAAGTACCAGATCGACGAGACCGTGGCGCTTACGGCCCGCGCCGAACTCTTCCGCGACAACAACAATTTCTATGTCGCGTCGTTCGGCAACAACCACGATTTCGTCCGGCTGGAAAAAGGCCTTCCGCTCGTCGGGCCGGTCTATACCGCCCATGGGCCGACGACCTATGGCGAAGTCACGCTCGGTCTGAGCATCACGCCGTCGTTGCCAGGACCGGTCCAGGCGCTGACCATCCGGCCGGAAGTCCGGCTCGATGGCGCGCTCAATGGCCGGGCCCCGTTTAACGGAGACTCGACCCAGGTTACTTTCGGCCTGGATTTCATCTTGAAGATTTAAGGCGCGAAAGGACCACAGGAGGAAAATATGAAAAAGATCGAAGCAATCATCAAACCGTTCAAGCTTGAGGACGTGAAGGAGGCGCTGAACAAGGTCGGCGTTCAGGGCCTCACCGTCACCGAAGCGAAAGGCTACGGACGGCAAAAGGGCCATACCGAGCTTTATCGCGGGGCCGAGTATGTGGTCGACTTCCTGCCGAAGGTAAAGGTTGAGGTCGTGGTCGAGGACTCGCTCCTCGACCGAGCGGTCGATGCGATCCAGCAGGCCGCGCACAGCGGTAAGATCGGCGACGGCAAGATCTTCGTGTCCACGATCGAGGAAGTGATCCGCATCCGTACGGGTGAGAAGGGCGCCGACGCCGTTTAAACGGCGCTCCGCTCTTCGATACGCTTTTTATTCCAGGGTTAACTCACGGTTGAACCGGGTTAAGGCTCGGTTCAACCTTTCTTTGTTAAAGGGGAAGGCTCATGGCAGATGCCTCGCACGTATTTGAGCTGATCAAGGAGCATGACGTTAAGTACGTCGATTTGCGTTTTACGGACCCACGGGGGAAGCTTCAGCATGTTTCGCAGCATGTGTCGACGATAGACCAGGACGTTTTTGACCA
>DATJHU010000020.1:0-27093 GCA_035493715.1 Alphaproteobacteria bacterium
GGTCGCGCGGCGCGCCTCTTCCAGCGTTTTCATATGCGCGCCCGCCTCGGCGATGTTCTTCGCCAGTCTGGCGTTGAACTCCTCCTCGGACATTTCAGGCAGTGGCGGTGCGTCGGTCATGACGTGAACAATTAGGGAACATATGCGCGGTTTCAAGAGGGCGTGCGCAAAAATTTTTCGTCGTTGCGAGCCGCCATGCCCCCAATTTCCCCCGCCCCCGCGCGTCCCGATCAACGTGCCCTGACCGGCCACAAATACCAGAACTGCCAGGCAATCCGCGCGGCATCGCGGTTGTCCTTGAAGCCGATCCGTATCCAGTCCCGGTAAACGCCGCGCTCGTCGAAAGCGCGATATCCCCATTGCTCGCCGCCCAGCGGTTTGATTGCGGCGTGGATGCGGTTCAGGTCCTGTCCGAGGCCGGGATATCTCACCAGGATATCGACGGCGTGGGGATACTCCGCTTCGCGATGCGTATCTCGCCGCTCGCCCTTGCGATAGACCATCAGCGCACCCGCCGGGCATCGAACTGGCGGAGATGCGCCACCATCCGCTCGGCATCCTCCGCTGTCCGGGTCGAGATGCGGTTGAACCATCGGCGGACCTCCGCCGTCTCCGGCTCGCCATAGGTCGTCACCTCCGCGCCGTCCCTGCAGCGCTTGGCGGCCTCAAGGATCAGCAGCACGCGGTCGGTATTGCCGAAAGGCGGCATCGGGATATCCACCGCGCACGGGAATTCGGGATCAAGGTCCATCGCTCGCCTCCATGTTCATCGAATGTTTCATATGAGAACATGAGTCGAACAGACTCGACCAGTCTGTTTTTGAGTCGTAAGATCGTGGCATGTGTGGACGCATGCACCTGGCGATGCCCTTCCGGGACATCGCCATTCTTATGGACATCACCGGCCCGGCGCCGAACAGCGAGCCCGATTACAATATCGGGCCGACCAAGAAGGCGCTTGTCGTCTATCTGCACCCGGTCACGCGCGACCGCATATCCGAGCCCATGCGGTGGGGCATGATCCCGCGATGGGCCAAGGCGGCGTATTCGCCCTACACCAACCATCTGGCGCGGGCGGAAACCGTCGACCAGCTGGCGACCTTCCGGGCGCCCTGGCGCGAAGGCAAACGCTGCCTGATCGTGACCGAGGGTTTCTATGAATGGAAAAAGAGCAAGACGAACCCGAAGAACAAGCAGCCCTTCGCGATCGCCAAGGCCAATTCGCCGCTGACCGTCGTGGCCGGCCTGTGGGAGCAGTGGCGGGACCCGCAGAACGGCGAGATCCTGAAATCCTGCGCCATGATCACCGTTCCCGCCAATTCGCTGATCGCGCCGATGAACGAGCGGATGCCGGTCATCCTGCGCGCGGATCAATGGGCGAAATGGCTGGGCCAGGAGCCGGCGCACGAGCAGGAGCTGAAGGACATGCTGCGGCCCTACCCGGCCGAGGACATGACGCTGTGGCCGGTCAGCAAGCGGGTTGGGAATGTGCGGAACAACGATGCCGAATTGCTGACGCCGGTGGAGATCGATCTGGGGGAATTTGGGGATTAGGGTTCGGTCGCGGTTGAAAAGGGGACTGCCATCGCAATCCCAGTGCATTTCCGACTAGGCCTCGATCGTTTGGCTCACCTATTGTTATTCGCAAAAACTAAAGCCGGAAGCATTCAACGCTCCGCGTTGGACACCCCCGACACTCGAAGGGAGAGGCTTGTTTATCCGCCGCACCCCCCTGATGCCCTCGGAGGCGCCGGCATTGCCGGCTCGGCGGAATACGCTCCGCTATTCCGCCCTACCCCGGAATCGCGCTGCCGGTGAGCGCGGGAACCAATCCGCTGCCGCGCGATTTGCTGCTGTGCGTCCGTTTCGGGCGCGCAGCATATGGGGATTGCCTTGAGCACAGCCTGCACCCAGCAGACATGCATGACATGCGGCGGGCACGACATCCGCACCGTGGGCGAGGTCGCCGACGACCGGGAATATGCGATCGTCTGCTTCGATTGCGGCACGACCGTCGTCATCGCGCTCCACGGGTTCCTGGTGAGCCTGCCCCGGCGCGCGAAGCGGTCGCCCCCGGTTCGGCGCGCGATTGGGCGGCACGAAGCCAGGGCCATCGCCGCCTGATGCAATTCGCCGACTTGGCCGACCCTTTGAACCCCAGCGGCCGCGCCGGGCTGGCCGCCCCAACGCGCGCGCTGCTGATCGTCAACGCCAAGAGCCGCAGCGGCGCGGCGTTATGCGACCGGGCGATCGCGGCACTGGAAAAGGCCGGTATCGCGATCGACCGGCGGGATGGCGGCAGCGCGGGGGAACTGGAGCAATTGATCCGCGCGGCGGCGTCCGATGTGGACTGCGTGGTCGTGGGCGGCGGCGACGGCACGCTGAACGCCGCGCTGCCCGGCATCCTGGAAAGCGGTCTGCCGCTGGGCATCCTGCCGCTCGGCACCGCCAACGACCTGGCCCGCACGTTGGGCCTTCCCACCGATCTCGAGGACGCGGTCGGCGTCATTGCCGCCGGCAACCGGAGCCGGATCGACGTCGGCGAGGTGAACGGCAAGCCCTTCTTCAATGTCGCCAGCATCGGCTTCGGCGTGGATCTCACGCGGGCGCTGACGCGGGACGCCAAGCGGCGCTGGGGCGTGCTGGGCTATGTCGTGGCGGGCTTGCGCGTCATCCACCGGGTGCGGCCGTTCCATGTGACGGTGCGCGTCGGCGACAGGGTCCACCGCTCCCGCACCCTGCATCTGGCGGTCGGCAACGGGCGGCATTACGGCGGCGGCATGACCGTGTCGGAGGATGCCTCGATCGCCGACGGCAGGCTGGATGTCTATAGCCTGGAGGCGTCGGGCGTGATCGCGGCGCTGAAACTGCTGCCGTCTCTCAGGACCGGCACGCAGGGGCACTGGGCGGAGGTGGAGACCATGGAAGGGCAGGAGGTCACCGTCGAGACCAGCCATCCCCGGGCCGTCAACGCGGACGGCGAGATCGTCTCCCAGACGCCGGCCCGGTTCCGCGTCCGCCCGGGCGCGGTCACGGTTTTCGCGCCGTCTTCCTGAAGCCCTTCCGCCGGTTCCCGGGAACCTCAGCGGTCCAGCCGGTTTTCCTCATCACCAAGATGGAGGAAGAAACCATGCGTATTCACTTCGGGCGTACCACTTATGCCCTCGCCGCGATCGGCATCCTGCTTTCGACGTCGGCACTCGCCCAGACGGCCGGCCAGAAGGCCAACGAGGTCGGCGAGAAAACCGGCGTGAACTCCGTGGTCGGCATCACGCCGACCGCGACCACCTTCGTGACCGACGCCGCCATGAGCGACCTGTTCGAGATCAAGTCGAGCCAACTGGCCGAGAAGAAGGCCGACCCGGCGACCCAGAAATTCGCCGCCCAGATGGTGAAGGACCACGAGAAGACGTCAGCCGAGCTGAAGACCCTGCTGAAGACCACGGCGCCGGCCTTCGTGACGCCGATCACGCTCGACCAGTCGCACCAGGACAAGCTCGACAAGCTGGCCTCGCTGAGCGGCGCGGACTTCAGCAAGCAGTATCACGACGACCAGCTGTCGGCGCACAAGGACGCGGTCTCGATGTTCGAGCGCTATGCCAAGGACGGCGACGACCCGGCGCTGAAGGCCTGGGCGGGCAAGACCCTGCCGGACCTGAAGAAGCATCTGTCCATGGCGGAATCGCTGGATAAATAAGTTCTCAAGGCAATGCCGGTGGGGCCTCGGCCTCACCGGTTGCGCAGTCGCGGCGTAGCCGTTGCGGCAGGCCGCTTTCCATTCGACACGTATAGCGTCCACATTGCTCTTGGCGTCAGCCCGCCGCTAGCTCAGAATCCCCCCGCGCAGCCCGCCGTCAAGGCGGAGCCAATATCGTTGGAGAGGGGAAAATGGCGGCATCCGGTCTTCTCAGTCGTCGCGGATTTCTCGGCGGAACCGCGGCGCTCGCGCTCGCGGCGCCGGGGATCGTCCGGGCCAGGCCGTTCCTGGTTTCCCGGGGCGCGTCGCCGGCGGCGTGGCGGGACCTGGAACAGAAGATGCGGGGGCCGGTCCTGTTCTCCGGCAGCGATGCCTATTTCACGCTCTATCGGCCGGACAATCTCCGCTACGCGAACCGTTTCCCGGCGGCGATCGCGCGCTGCCTGGATACCGCGGACGTTGCGACCGCCATCACCTGGGCGCGCGAGAACCACATCCCGCTCATCACGCGCTCCGGCGGCCATTCCTATGCCGGTTATTCGACCACGAACGGCCTGATGATCGACATGAAGCTGATGGACGGCGTGCGCTACAACGACGCGTCCGGCGTCGTGACGGTCGCGGGCGGCGTGCTCAACAGACACCTCTATGCCGCCCTGGCGCAGAAAGGGCGGACGCTGACCCACGGCCGCTGCAGCAGCGTGGGCGCCGCCGGGTTCCTGCTGGGCGGCGGCATCGGCTTCAACATGCGCCAATACGGCATCGCGTCGGACTCGATGACCCGCACGACGATGGTCAAGGCGGACGGCACTGTGCTCGACATGTCCGCGGCCGAGAACCCGGCTGAATTCTGGGCGTGCCGCGGCGGCGGCGGCGGCAATTTCGGCATCTCGACCGAATTTTCGGTCAGGACAGAGGCGGTGCCCGACCGCCTGACCGTCTTCAGCATGCAGTGGAACAGCCCCAACGCGCAGACGGCGGCGGCCCTGATGCAGGCGCTGTCGAACGGGCCCGACCGGCTCGGCACCCGCGTGTCGATCCGCGCCGTCAACCCGAAGCGCGCGGGCGCCCACAAGGGCGTCCTGATCGACCTTCTGGGCCAGCTGAAAGGCACGAAGGCGGAGTTCCTGGACATCATCAAGAAGGTGCCGCGCGCCACAGTCTCGGATATTCGGGAGACCACCTATTGGGCCGGCCAGAAGTTCCTGACCGAACTGCCCGCGCCGACCTATTACCAGGAGCGCTCCGCCTTCGTGGACCAGGCGGTGCCGGTCAAGATCCTGCAGACCGGGTTCAAGGACTTCCTCCATCGCTGGCCGGGCGTCAGCGGCACCTGCGACTTGCGCTTCTTCCAGACGGGACAGGCGGTCAATGCGCTCAAGCCCGGCGAAACCGCCTTCGCCCACCGCTCAAGCGAGTGGCTGATGGTGATCGGCCTCTATTGGGACGAGGCGGACAATGCGCGGCCGGCGGTCATGAGCCGCGCCCATGGCTGGCAGAACGATTTCTACCGCGCGGTCCGTCCCTATTCGGACGGCGGCGCCTATCAGAACTTCCCCGATCCATCGCTCGCCGACTGGCGGCAGGCCTACTACGCCGGAAACTACGACAGGCTGGTCAAGGTCAAGCACCGGCTCGACCCCGACAAGGTGTTCGACTTCCCGCAGGCGATCTGGGATTAGGCGGCGATCCTCCGGAGGGTTCCGGCCAGCCTACGGATTTTCGAGCGCCGTGAAATTCCATCGCCCGTGCGTGCCGCTGAACCGCGTGCTCGAGAGCGGCGCGATGTCGATCCGCCAAAAGGATAGAGCAGGCGCGGCCAGCACGTGGACGATCGCGGCGCGGATAATAGCGGGGTGCGTTACCGCCAGCACCTGCCCGGGCGCAGCGGCCTGCGTTTCCAGGAACCCGGCCGCGCGGGCGATCACGGCGGCGAGCGATTCCCCACCATGCGGAGCCGCCGACGGATCGGTCAGCCATTCGGCGACGGCGGCGGGGTCTTCCGCTTCAAGCTCGGCCAGCGTGCGGCCCGTCCAACGGCCATAGTCGCAGTCGCGGAGCAGCGGCTCGGTCGTGGCCTCCAGGCCCAGCGCCTCGGCGGTCTGGCGGGCGCAGGCTACCGGGCTGGTCAGCACGCGGCCGGAGCGGGGTAGGCGCTCGGCGAGCCTGGACACGGAGGCCAGCGCCTTCGGTTCGGCCGGCTCGTCGGCGGGGAAGGCGAAGGCGCGGTTGGCGGCGGTCGGCGCGGCCGCGACCAGGGTCAGCCGGGTGGTCACGTCAGGGCCGGGCGACGCCCAGGCCGAGGCCGCTCTGCCCGCGCTCGGCGCGCAGCGTCAGCCAGCCGAAGGTGAGGCCGGTCACCGCCCACAGCACCGCCTGGCCGCCGATCGCGGCAAGGCGGAAACGCCAGAGCAGCGAAGCCGAGAAGGCGGCCGGCACCTCGTCGACCGGGGGCAGGACGATGCCGGCGGCGATGACGACGACGAGATAGAGCGCGGCAGCGGCCAAGGATGCGTTCCAGCCGTCCAGCTTGGCCCGAAATCGCTGCCGCAGCATCACGGCGGCAACCGCCGCGACGACCGATATCGCCATCATCCCGAAATAGAGCGCCGTTCGCGTGCCGATGGTGTCGGCCTCACCGACCGCGGGCGGGTTGGACGGGTATTTGAGATTGGGCACGAAATAGACCGCCGCGAAGGCGGCGAGCGCGATCAAGGCCGAGAGGGCGCGCGGCTCGGACGGGCCGACCCGGCCGTAGGCGAAGGCGAAAGCCAGCGCGAACAGACCGCCGAAGGAGGCGCCATAGACCGCGGTGCCGGTCAGAAGACCGATGCCGGATTGCGTATCGCGGCTGACCGCCTCGGTCGCCGGCGCGTCGCCATGGTCATGGTCGTGGTCGTGATGCTCGGATGCCTCCATCGCGCTCTCGAAGGCGATGGCCCGGTCGACCGAAGCCTCGCCGGCGATCTTCAGGAAGCCGAACGCAAGAAGGCCGGCGATCAGGCCGGCCAGCATTCCACGCAGGAGGAGCGTTCCGACCATCGGGCCGGTACCGGTTTCAGGTCAGTGGCAGGGGAAGCCGAGCAGGTGGCGCGCATCGTGCACGAACTCGTGCACGTTGGTGCCGGCGATCAGCGCCGTGGCGCCCTGTTCGGCGCCGACGAAATAGACCGCGAGCAGCAGCAGCAGGCCGCCGAACACCGCCCAGGGCAGAATCTCGCCGACGGGAATGGCGGCCGGCTTGGCAATCGCGGGGGTCATCGTGGTCATGGCTCGATCTCCTGGGATTACGCGTCCCGAATATTTGCCCGGTGCGAGGCCGTATCTGGCTCAGGGACCGTTCGGGGTCCATCACAGTGGCGCGACCGCGCCGGGCTCTCACCGGCTTCCGCGCCTCGCATCGATACGGCGAGAATAGACCCGTACCCCCCGATGTCAATTCGCCGCTGCGCCGATTTTTTCGCGACAGGCTGGAAAAGCTCTGCTATTTCCAAGCGCATGATAACGCGTCGCAACAGCAGAGCCTTCCGGCCGGCCTCGTGGCTCGCGGTCCTGGCGATTCTGTTCCAGGCCCTGCTGCCGTCGGTGCACGACGCGGGCATGGCGTATGCCGCGACGGCTGACGGCGTGGCGGTTCTGGCGGACCTGGCCGATCATCTCTGCCTTGCCCCCGGCAGCCAAGCACCCGATGCGCCCAAGGCGCCGGCACATCATGGGCAGCCCTGCACGCTATGCACCACTGCCCATGCCGTCACCCATTTCGTGCCCCCGCCGGCTCCGGCCGTGCTGGAGACGCGGAACTGCACACCCATCATCCTGGCGGCGACGGGCAAGCATCTTCCCTGCCGGCCCCTGTCCCACGGGCCGCAGCAACCGCGCGGCCCCCCCACCCTCATCTGAGCCTGTATTTGCGTCGACGGCCCACGCCCGAATTGCGTGGCCGTCACCCATGCTCTTTTGAGGATTCTCCATGTTCCGAGTTTCACACCGCGCCCTTGTGGCCGCGATGTTCCTGTCGCCGGCCGCCTTGCCCGGCACCGCCCTTGCCTGCGCCTGCGGCTGCGGCGTGTTCGACGTCGCCAACAACCCCGCGATGATGAGCGGCGGCAACGGCGCGATCTTCTTCGAGTACGATTTCCTGAACCAGAACAAGAACTGGGCGGGCGACCATTCGGCGCCGTCCGAGATCAACGGCGACAAGCGTATCCGCACCAGTTTCTTCACGGTGGGCGGGCAATACCAGGTGGCGCCGGACTGGGGCGTGACGGTCGAGGTTCCGTATTGGAGCCGTTATTTCAAGACGGTGGACGAGGATTCCGGGGCGCTTGCCCAGTTCAACCACGGCGATTTCGGCGATGTGCGCATCCGCGGCACCTATGCCGGCTTCACCGACGACATGTCGACCGGGATCACATTCGGGCTGAAGCTGCCGACAGGCGACTATTCCTATCCCGGTTTCGACCGCGACACGGCCATCGGCTCGGGCAGCACGGACCTGCTGCTCGGCGCCTATCACATGGGCAACATCACCGACGACTATGCCTGGAACTGGTTCGCCAACATCCAGTGGGACAAGCCGCTGCTGTTCCAGGACGGCTATCGCCCGGGGGCGGAGCTCAACGCCGCCATCGGCGCGTCCTATGACGATTGGACCGTCGGCAAGGCGACCGTGGCGCCGACGCTGCAGTTCATCGCCTCTTATCGCTGGCGCGATTCCGGGCCGGAGGCGAACCTGGACGGCAGCGGCTATGAGCGGCTGCTGATCGCGCCGGGTTTCCGCGTGACGGTCGACCAGTTCCAGGTCAGCGGCAACGTGGCGTTGCCGGTCTATCAGCATGTGAACGGGACGCAGTTGATTTCGCCGGCCCTGTTCAAGCTGAATGTCAGCTACAGTTTCTGACGGAGGGTTCGCGATGCGTTATCTGCTGCTGTTGCCCATGCTTCTCGCACTGGCTTTTCCGGCCTTGGCCGACGGGACGATCCGCGTCTCGGACGCGAAGTCGCGCCCGACCGCGCCCGGCGGCATGGGCGTCGTCTATATGACCGTCGTCAACCAGGGCTCCGCCGACGACAGCGTGACCGGCCTGTCGACGCCGATCGCCGACAAGGCGGACATGCACCGAACGGTGAAGGATGACGGCGGCATCATGAAGATGGAGGCCGTCGCCGCCCTGCCGCTCAAGGCGAACGACGCGGCGACCTTCGGCCCGGGCGGGCTGCATGTGATGTTGACGGGGCTGAAGAAACCGCTCGCCGTCGGCGACAGCTTTCCGCTGACGCTGACCTTCGCGCATGCGGCGCCGGTCACGGTCACCGTCTCGGTTCAGTCCTTCAAGCCGGCGCCCCAGCCGATGAAGGATGGGGCGATGAAGGACATGCCGGGCATGAAGATGTGACGGCAGGCCGGGCGGACGGAACGGCATAATGACGCGAACCGGCACCCTCCGGTTGCGGCGCACGCGCGCGGGCCTGTGGCTCGCGGCGCTGGCGCTGCTGCTGCAGACGGTCATGCCGGCCGCCCATTATGGAATGGGGCTCGGGCTGGACCGGGCGGCGCTCAAGGCCGAGCACGCTCTGTGTCTTGCACCCGGCGAGGTTCCGCCCGCCGAGCATGACAAGGCGCCGGTCCACAAGCTGCCGCCGTGTCCGATCTGCCAGACGTTCCAGATGCTGGGCGCTGGCTATGCACCGCCCGCCGAGATCGCCGTCGAACCGCCGCACGGCATTGACCCTGTCGTCCACGCCGTCCTTGCTTCCACGAACCTCCAGCGCCGCACACCGGGCGGCGTCAGCGCCCGAGGACCGCCTGTCTCCCTCTGATCGTCGTTCGCTGGCCGCTTGGCCTCGCCGTCCTTCAGTTGGAGAAAATCCGTGTTCAATATTCTGCGCCGCCAGTCGCGGCCGTCCGTCGTTGTCTTGTCCACCCTACTCGCCGGCCCCTCCGCTATCGCCTTTGCCCAGGAGCCGCCCAAGCCGGTGGGCGAGGAAATCATCGTCACCGCGCCGGCGCTGTTGACCGCCCCGGCGCAGACCGTCACCAGTGTCGATCGCGAACAGTTCAAGGATTCCCAGGCTTTTTCGGTGGGCCAGGTGCTGCAATACAGCCCCGGCGTGACGGTGAAGCAGGGCAACGGCCCGCGCGATGTCGGCATCTCGATCCGCGGCTCGAACGACCGCAACGGCTTCGGCATCCGCAACATGCAGATGCTGGAGGACGGCTTCCCGATCACCCAGCCGGACGGCCTGTCGCGCTCGGACCTCGCCGACCCGCACGCCTATGCCGGGATGGATGTCTATCAGGGACCGTCCTCGGCCCGCTTCGGCAACTACGCGACCGGCGGCGCGATCAATTTCCGCACGCGCACCGGCGCCGAGATCGATGGGGTGGAGCTGGGCAGCGACGCCGGCAGTTTCGGCTATTTCAACGAATATCTGTCGGCAGGCGGGCATGGCGAGGAATATGACTACGCCCTGTTCGGCAGCCACGTGCGGGGCAACGGATTCATCGCCAACGGCGATTTCCGCACCACGACGGAGGACATCACCGCCAGCTATTCGCCGACGGTCGACGACAAGTTCACGTTCAAGATCATCAACAACGATCTCGACACCCACCTGCCGATCCGGCTGTCGCTGAACCAGTACTATCAGAACCCGTTCCAGCGGGGCTGCGCGACGGCGGCTACCGCCGGGCTGGGCTGCGCCACTGTCAAAGTACTTGCCGCCGACGGAACGCCGACCCAGCAGACCGCGCAGCAGGCGGGCCTTGGCCGCAACGACCGCCGGACTATTGCGGGGGTGCGTTGGGAGCATGCGATCGACGACCAGACGGTGTTGCGCACGGTGGCGGTGTTCGACAACAAGGACATCAACCAGCCGACGGGATCGACAAGCGCGTTGGGCGACTCGCCCGCCGTCAATCTCCAGAGCGACCTGACGCGCACCGGCTCGCTGTTCGGCCTTGCCGCCACCCACAGCGCGGGGCTGTTCTTCAGCTATGTCGATCTGGAATCGCTGACCTACAACGTCATGGTTGGCGGCGATGCGCGGTTAGGGGGGCTGGCCTCCGCCTATTCGGGACATCAGTACAATCTGGGCGGCAGGGCGCGGGAGGAGATCGAATTGGCGTCCGGGTGGGCGGCGGTGTTGGGGGCCGATGTCGAGTACACCGACCTGGCGGCGGTCAACCACATCTATTCCACCAGCCCGGCGACCGTGATCCCGGTCGCGCGCGGTTTCGTCGACTGGGCCTATGAGGCGGCTCTACGGTACCGGCCCGACGCCGACTGGGACCTGCATCTGCGCGCCGCCAGCGCCTACGGCACGCCGCAGGCCGGCAACCTGTTCGTCACGCCGGCCGGCGATTTCGGCAACAATACGCAGCTGAAACCGCAGACCAATGACGGCATCGATCTGGGTGCCGACTGGTCGCCGTCCGATAGTTTCCGCGCCTCTGTCACCGGCTTCTACGAGTTCTTCACCAATGAACTGGTGACGCAGTCGCCGGGCGCGGGCCTGCAGAATTATACCTTCAATGCACCGGCGTCGGAGCATCGCGGTATCGAGGTGTCGGCGATGTGGAAGCCGCTGCCCGGCTGGCAGCTGCGCGGGTCGTACACTTATGACGATCAAATATACACCGATTACGGGGAACAGCTGAGTGCGGGCGCGCTGACCAAGATTTTCAACCGGAACGGCAACGCGATACCCGGCGTGCAGCCGAATTTCCTGACCGCGCGCGTCGGTTACGACCAACCGACCGGCCCATTCGCCGGACTGGGCGCGTTCGTGGAGTATAGTTGGCGCGGCGGGTTCTTCATGGACAACGCCAACCTGCTGCAGGCGCCCGGCTATCGCCTGGTGAACCTCAATTTCCACTACCATCCCGATGTCACGTTCGGGGCGATCGAGAGCATGACATTGTTCCTGGAGATCCAAAACCTGTTCGACACGGGCTATGTCGCCTCCGCCAACAATGTGGCGGATTCGATCAATTCCACGACGGGCGATCCGAATCCCGCCAGCGTGCTCTCCGGCGCGACCGGGTCGATCTATGCCGGCGCGCCGCGCACCTTCGTCGGCGGCGTGAGGATCAAGCTGTGAGGCGGTTGCTTGCATTTGCCCTGCTTCTGGTCGCGGCTCCGGCCGCGGCTGAGATGCATATGAACCACGGCGGCAACGGTGCCTGTGCCGGTATTGCGCTCGCCTGTGCGGCGACCGCGACGCCGGTCGTGGCGCCGGACGGCAGCCTCTATGCCGCCTGGGCGACCGCCGACCATGTCGCGGTCGCCCGCTCGCGCGACAACGGCAGGAGCTTCTCCGAGCCTGTCGCGGTCAATCCGGAGGGGGCGAAGATCGACCCCGGCCCGGACGCCCGGCCCTCCATCGCGATCGGCGCGGACGGCAAAATCTTCGTCGCCTACACCGTGTTCGCCGGGACGGGTTACATCGGCCGGGTCTATATCGCGCATTCACAGGACGGCGGCCTGACCTTCGCCCCGCCCCAACCGATCACCGACGACACCGCCAGCCAGCGCTTTACCCGTCTGATCTTCGACAAGGCGGGAACGCTGTTCGCCGTCTGGATCGACAAGCGGGAGGTCGCGGCCGCGCGCGCCGCCGGCAAGGCCTATCCCGGCGCGGCGCTGGCCGTCGCCACCTGGGACGGCACCGGGTTCACGCCCGCGCGGATCGCGCAGTCCGATAGCTGCGAATGCTGCCGGGTCGCCGCCGCGTTGGACACCGCCGGCCATCCAGTCGTCGCCTTCCGCAACGTTTTCGACGCGACGGTGCGCGACCACGCTGTGGTGAGGTTCGACGGCAAGGGGCGACCGGGACCGATCCATCGCGTCAGCATCGACGACTGGCGCACCGACGTCTGCCCGCATCAGGGGCCGGACATCGCCGTCGGGCCGGACGGCGCCTATCACGTCGCCTGGTTCACCCAGGGCAAGGCGCGGCAGGGGCTGTTCTATGCCCGCTCCACCGACGCCGGCGTGGGTTTTTCCGCGCCGATGCCCATCGGCGACCCAGACAAAGCACCGTCGCGCCCGCGTGTGCTCGCGGTCGGGAAGACCGTCTGGCTCGCCTGGAAGGAGTTCGACGGGAAGGTCTCGACCGTCCGCGCGAGGCATTCGCCCGACGGCGGTAAACGTTGGGACACGCCTGTGACGATCGCCGAGACGAAGAACGCCTCCGACCAGCCGATGTTGCTGGCCGAGGGCGGCCGGGCCTATCTCTCCTGGCTGACCCATGACGAGGGCTATCGCCTGATCGCGCTGGAGGAAAAGCCATGATCCGCGTCGTTGCCGTCCTGGCGTTTCTCTCCATCGCGGCGTCGTCCGTCGCCGCACCGGCGCAGCCTTTCGTGCAGGGCAGCTGGCCGGCGCTGTTGAAGGCGCACCAGGGCAAGCCGCTGGTCGTCCATTTCTGGGGCGTCACCTGTGCACCCTGCATGCTCGAAATGCCGCAATGGGCGGAGATCGCCCATGGCGACCGCGCCTTCGATTTCGTGCTGGTCGATGCGGACCCGGTCGGCGCGGACCCGTCGGCCGAGGCGCCGATGTTGGCCAAGATGGGGCTGGCGGATGCCGAGGCCTGGCGCTTCGCCGACGATTTTGCCGAGCGGCTGCGCTATGAGGTCGACCCCAAATGGCGCGGCGAGCTGCCGCTCACCCTGCTGATCGGGCGGGATGGCGGGGTGAAGAAGATTGTGGGTTCGGCGGATTTCGCCGCCGTCCATGCGTGGCTGGCAGAGCAGGAAAGCACGAAGGTTCAATAAGCGGCGTTGCACCGCCGCCCGCACCTCGTGTATGACACCGGCACTATGACGCGCGCCACGGACATCCTGCCGACCGCCGCCGGGCTCTTCAGCCTGGGCGATGCCGCACGTCTGCCTCTACTCCTTCTGCGACTTACACACCCCTGATCGCCCGGCGATGTGCCGGCTTGCGGGCAGGGGAACACCACCCCGGCAAAGGGCCGGGTTTGTCGCGACACCAGAAGACCGAAGAGATTAGAGCCCGATCATGACCAGCATGCCGTTTCACAAATACCGCGCCTTCGCGCCGATCGTTCTGCCCGATCGCCAATGGCCGTCGAAGACCATCACCAAGGCGCCGATCTGGTGCTCCGTCGATTTGCGCGACGGCAACCAGGCGCTCGTCGAGCCGATGGGGCCGGAGCGCAAGCGCCGGATGTTCGACACGCTGATCAAGCTCGGCTTCAAGGAGATCGAGGTCGGCTTCCCCGCCGCCTCGCAGACCGATTTCGATTTCGTCCGCCAGCTGATCGACGAAGACCTGATCCCCGACGACGTGACGATCCAGGTGCTGACCCAGTCGCGCAAGGAGCTGATCGAGCGCACCTTCGAGTCCGTGCGCGGCTCGCGCCGGGCGATCATCCATCTCTACAACTCGACATCCGAGCTGCAGCGTCGCGTGGTGTTCGGCTCCGACCGCAAGGGCATCGTCGACATCGCCGTCACCGGCGCCAAGATCGTCCGCGACCTGGTCGCGACCGTGACGGAAACCGAGATCGTTCACGAATATTCGCCGGAAAGCTTCACCGGCACCGAGCTCGATTTCGCGGTCGAGATCTGCGACGCGGTGCTGGATGTGTGGAAGCCGACGGCGGAGAAGCGTGCGATCCTGAACCTGCCGGCGACCGTGGAGATGGCGACGCCGAACATCTATGCCGACCAGATCGAATGGTTCGGCCGCAACATGCCGGGCCGCGAGCGCTATATCCTGTCGCTCCACCCGCATAACGACCGGGGCACCGGCGTCGCGGCGGCGGAGCTCGGCGTGCTGGCCGGCGCGGACCGCGTCGAGGGCACGCTGTTCGGCAACGGCGAGCGCACCGGCAATGTCGATGTCGTCAATCTGGCGATGAACCTGTTCACCCAGGGCGTCGATCCCGGCATCACCATCACCGACATCGACCAGGTCGTGCAGACCGTCGAATATTGCAACCAGCTGCCGGTCCATCCGCGCCATCCCTATGCCGGCGAACTGGTGTTCACCGCCTTCTCCGGATCGCACCAGGACGCGATCAAGAAGGGCTTCGATGCGCTGGAGAAGCGCAACGACGAGCTGTGGGAGGTGCCCTACCTGCCGATCGACCCCAAGGATCTGGGCCGTACCTACGAGGCGGTGATCCGGGTCAACAGCCAGTCGGGCAAGGGCGGCGTCGCCTATCTTCTGAAGACCGACCGCGGCTTCGACCTGCCGCGCGGACTCCAGGTCGAATTCTCGAAGATCGTCCAGCAATGGACCGACAAGACGGGCAAGGAGATCACCTCCGACCTGATCTGGAAGACGTTCGAGGACACCTATCTCGATCACGACGCGCTGACCTTGGTCGATTACCAGGTCCTGCCCGATCCGGCGGGCCGGCTGATCACCGCGACGATCTCGGAGAACGGGGTCCAGCGGAAGATCGAGGGGCGCGGCAACGGCCCGATCGATGCCTTCGTCGACGCGCTCGACAAGGCCGGCATCGCCAAGATCGAGGTGCTGGACTATCGCGAGCATGCGCTCACCGGCGGCGCCAATGCCCAGGCCGCGGCCTATGTCGAGGCCAAGACCGCCAAGGGTGTCACGCTCTTCGGCGTCGGCGTCGACCGCAGCATCGTCGACGCCTCGCTGCGCGCCGTCGCCAGCGCGGCGGTCAGGGCGGCGAACGGCTAAAACGTCTCAGGCCGGCTCATCCGGCCTCCGGCGATGCCGGATAGGCCGGATGACATCCGTTCGCAGCGACCGACGTTTAATCGTTCTGCACATCTCCACGCACATTGGGCGACGTCCCGCCGGGCGTGAATCCGGCGGCAACCGTGACCCTCGAAGGGCCCGGCAGCGGCGGAGGCGAGAACGGCGCACCCTTTATCCAAAGCCGCAGCGCCTCCCAGTGGATGGCCGCGATCACTTTGACGGTCATCAGGGGATAGCCGAAAAGGGCGCGCAGAAGCGTGCGATCCGCGAAGGGTGCCGCATGCCCGCTTAGAACCGCATGCAGAGATTGGCCGTCCGGCGCCGCCTGGCGAATCGCGATCGACAGGCGATCGTCTGGCGGCTTGAGACGGAACCGGTATTCGCCGTCGAGCGAAATGAACGGCGACACATAGAATTGCTTTGCGGCCGTATGTTCGATGACGTCGCCGACCGGGTGAACCACCGGCATCAGATAGCTGTGGCGTTGGCCGAACGTGTTGCTGACCTCGTAGAGGATCGCCGCCAGCCGACCGTCGGGCGCTTCACAAAAGAACACGCTCAGCGGATTGAAGACGTAACCCCAGATCCGCGGGAAGCACAGCAAGCGGATGCGGCCGCCCAGCGCATGTTCAAGCCCGGCAGCAATAAGATGGTTCTCGATCCACGCTTTTACGGAGGAGCCGTCGCCCGCGCCATGATCGCGATCGTAAAAGGAAAAGACATTCCAGCGGTTGTAGGAGAACAGGCGAGAGGCCCGGTCGAGAGCGTGGATCTCATCGAGATCCAGCAGACAGGAGAATACGCGATAGCGGAAGCCGTGGCGCACCCGGCCAAGCCGGCGATGCATGACGGCGCCGAAATAGATGCGGGCGCCGTTCATCCGGCATGTTCCAGCAACCGCGCCTCAGCCGGTGCAACCGCCGAGGCTTGCGTCGGGACGATGTGCCAGGGCGGAGCCGATCCCAATGCGCGGGCCACCGCCAATCCGGAGGAAAGGGCGTCCTCATGAAAGCCCCAGCCGCAATAGCTGCCGCAAAACCACACCCCGCCATTGCCCTGAATCTCGGGCAGCCTCCGCTGCGCTTCGACGGAGCGATGGTCGAACACAGGATGGTCGTAGGAAAATTCCCGCTCGACCAAGGCGTCGGAAGGCTCTTCGATCGGATTGAGAGAAACAAAGAGGTCGGCCCGGCAATTCAGCCGCTGAAGCCGGTTCATCCAATAGGTTACCGACGCGGGTTCATCATCGCGACCGCTTCGCGCGATGTAATTCCAACTCGACCACACGCGCCTGCGCCTCGGCATGAGGCGCGGATCCCGATGCAGGATGGCGCGGTTGGTTTGATAGGTGAATCGGCCCAGTATGTCGGCTTCGGCGGCGGACGCGTCGCCCAGCAATCGCGCCGACTGGTCGGCGTGGCAGGCAAGTACGACATGATCGTAGGATTCGGTGCCACCGCGGTTATCGGTGACTTCGACGATCCCACGGGAACGGCGGACGGAACGAACCGCTGTGGAAAGCCGCACCTTTTCGCGAAAAGGCGCCGCAAGACGGCGGACATATTCGTCGCTGCCGCCGGCGACCGTGCGCCACAGCGGCCGATCGGACACCTTGAGCAGGCCGTGGTTGTCGCAGAAGCGCACGAAACTCACCACCGGGAATTCCAGCATCTGGTTCGGCGGGCAGGACCAGATCGCGGCCGCCATCGGCAACAGATGCCGTTGCGCGAAGTGCCGGCTGAAACCATGGCGACCGAGATATTCCCCTAATGTCAGCTGCGCGAAGCCGGCATCGGTCAATACGCGCGGCGCCTGGCGATAGAATCGCAGCACCTCGCCAAGCATGGCATAGAAGCTCGGCTTCAACAGGTTGCGATATTGGGCGAACAGACCGCCGAGGCTGTCCCCCGCATATTCCAGGCGGCCGTCGTCCAACGAGATCCCCAGGCTCATGTCGCTCGGGTCGGTCGCGACGCCGAGATGGTCGAAAAGTCGGGTCAGGTTGGGATAGTTCAATTCATTGTAGACGATGAAACCGGTGTCGACCGCCACTGCATGGTTCTCGACCGCGACGCTGGCGGTGTTGGCGTGGCCGCCGATGCGGTCCGCCGCCTCGTACACCGTGATCTCGTGCCTCTGATCCAGTAACCAGGCGCACCCTAGGCCGGCCACGCCGGTACCGATCACTGCAATTTTCATGGACAGATCCCCAGGATGCTCAAAGACGCCGCCATCATTGCGTGCGGGCGGTTTACGGAGCGGTAGCGCGTTTGGATCGGGCTCGCGCTCAGGACCGCGGGCGTTACCGAACCGCGCGCCGAGAAACCAAACAAAAATCGTCTTGGCCGCAATCCGCGATGTAAGGTCGCTCGTAAACGGCGCATGCAACCCGTACAGTCGATCTTCCCTTCCATTCCGTTGCCACCGCAACGAACTGCTCGGCGTGCTCAGCTTTTGATCGATTCTTCCGGCTTTGATGGAATGCCGACCGCGGAAGCTTTGGTCGAATTGGTCGAGGCTGTCGCGTGCCGTCGCGACAAGCAGGCCTTTGCGATCCTGTACCGTTCGTACGCGCCGCGTCTGAAAACCTGGCTGATGCGCAGGGGGCTGGGCGAAGGCCCGGCGGAAGACCTGGTGCAGGAAACCATGGTCGCCGTCTGGCGGAAAGCATCGTACTACCGGCCCGAGCGGGCCGGTGTAACGACCTGGATTTTCAGGATCGCGCGTAATCACAGCATCGACTACCTCCGGCGCGCGAGCAATGCGCCAAGTAGCAATGAGAGCCAAGAGGAACCCATCGAGACGATGGCCACGGGCGAAGCCTTCGTGATGGGTGTCGAGCGCGAGCACCTGATGCGGTTGGCCCTCGAGAAGCTCTCGCCGGAGCAATCCCGGACCATTCGCCTCTCTTTTTTTGAGGACAAGCCTCATCGGGAAATCGCAGAGGAACTCGGACTGCCCCTCGGCACGGTCAAATCGCGAATCCGCATGGCGCTCACGCGCCTCAGGCTTCTGCTCCAGGATGAACAATGACGATTTCTCATCATCCTGGCGACGAGACGCTGCATAAGTTTGCCGTAGGATTGCTGACGCCCGGGCTGCGCATTGTCGTGGCGGTGCACCTGGAAGGATGCGTTCGCTGCCGGCACTGGATCGGCGATCTGGAGATCCTGGGCGGTATGCTTCTTGCCGAGATGCCGCCGACGCCGATGGCGCCCGATGCCCTGGCCAGAATATTGGCGCGGCTGGATGAGAAAGATCACCCGGTCGGTCTTGCCCGGCAGAGGAGCCTCGAGGGCCTCGCCTTGCCGAAAGCCCTGGAGGCGTGCGCGATATCGCCATGGCGATGGTTCGGGCCGGGGATGCACTGGAGCCGGGTGCGATTGCCGTGGGCGCCCGACGCGAATGTCGTGCTCTTCCGGATCGGGGCGTCCCGACGCATGCCGGTTCACAGACACACGGGGCTGGAGCTGACGCAGGTTCTCACCGGGTCGTTTTCGGACCAGTTCGGAGAATTCAAGGCCGGTGATCTCGAGGAGGCGGACGGGCAAATAGAGCATCAGCCGGTTGTCGATAGCGTCCGAACCTGCATCTGCCTTGCCGCCGTGGAGGGCCGAATCCATCCGCGCGGGCGGATTGCCACGCTGGTTCAACGCGTTATAGGGCTCTAGACGGCGATGCCGGGGATCTCGGTTGTCGTCTTGATGATTGCCTGCCTTGCCATGGCGCTCGCGCTGGCCATGGCTGGAGCCTGGCTGCTGGCTTGGCGGACCGGCAACTCCGGCTGGGTCGATGCCATATGGTCGTTCGCAGTCGGCCTGTCTTCAATCGCCGCGGCCGTTTGGCCGTTGCAATGTCACGACGTCAGCGGTCTCCGGCAGGGAAGTGTCGCGTTTCTGATCGGCTTTTGGTCGATGAGGCTCGGCGGTCACATTGCGCGACGCTCGGCGCGAGGAGGCGACGATCCGCGTTATGCCGAGCTAAAGCGGCAGTGGGGCCGCCGTTCGGGATTCCGGCTGTTCTGGTTCCTGCAGGTTCAGGCGGTCGTGGCTTTGGCATTGGCCGTCAGCGTGTGCGTGGCGGCGCATGCGCCCGGACCGTTCGGGCAGCCGGAAGACATCATCGGCCTCGCGATCCTGGCGCTTGCGATTGCGGGCGAAGGCATCGCCGACCGCCAGTTGCGCGCGTTCCGGCGGTCCAGCCAGGGTGGCGTGTGCGATATCGGGCTGTGGGGCTACACCCGCCATCCGAACTATTTCTTCGAATGGCTGGTTTGGCTCGCGGTCGCCGTTGTCGCGATAAGACCCACCGGCGCCTATTCGGCCGGCTGGATCTCGCTCGCGGCGCCGGCACTCATGTACTTGCTGCTGGTCCACGCGTCGGGTGTCCCGCCGCTCGAAGCCCACATGCTGCGGACGCGCGGCGCCGCATTCCGTGACTATCAGGCGCGCGTCAGCGCTTTCTGGCCGCGCCCCGCGCTTCGCCCGCAGGATGTTTCCGGGAGATCGACATGACTTTGACAGCGTCCGCGATCGAGTTCGTCGAAAGGGTTGGCCTGCCCGACCGCGTGGTGAAGCTGGGAATGGAGCTGATGGTCGAGCGCACGAGCCGCCGGCTATCCGCATTGTCCGACGATACGGAGATACGCTTCGTCGATCACATGGCGATGGCCGCGATCGCCGAGCATTCCGCCGTCGCCAACGCGCAGCACTACGAACTGCCGCCGGCGTTCTTCGAACAGGTTCTCGGTCCTCGCCGCAAGTATTCCTGCTGCCTCTACCAGGTCGGCGACAGCCTCGCCGAAGCGGAAGAACGCGCGCTTCAGGAGACGGTCGGCAACGCCGCGCTTTGCGACGGCCAGGATATCCTGGAGCTGGGATGCGGCTGGGGCGCACTGACCCTGTTCATGGCGCAAGCGTTTCCGAGGAGCCGGATCACCGCAGTTTCCAATTCGTTTGCGCAAAGAGTGTTCATCGAAGGCGCGGCGCAGGCGCTGGGACTCCGGAATATCTCGATCGTCACCGCCGATATGAACGCATTCGAACCGGGTCGCACCTTCGACCGGATTGTTTCGGTTGAGATGTTCGAGCACATGGCCAACTGGCAGGCCCTGCTGGGACGAATCAAAGGCTGGCTCTCGCCGGACGGGCGGCTGTTCGTGCACGTCTTCACCCATCGCAACCGGCCTTATGTCTTCGACCATCGCGACTCGTCGGATTGGATCGCGCAGCATTTCTTCACGGGCGGCATCATGCCGAGCCGAGGCCTGATTCATCGTGTCGCCGAAGGGTTCGCGGTCGAACGGGAATGGCGATGGAACGGCCAGCATTACAAGCATACGGCGCTTGACTGGCTCCGGAATTTCGACGCGCACCGGGATGAAATCGACGACGTGCTCAGAGATGTTTACGGAAAGGACGCGCGGCTTTGGGCGCGGCGCTGGCGGATGTTTTTCCTGGCAACCGCGCAGCTGTTCGGCGCCGGGCGCGGGGACGTCTGGGGTGTGAGCCACTATCGCCTTCGGCCGTTGACGGCTGCCAACGCGTGACCGTCGCACGCCGTCTGGGAGCGTATCTCGATCATGACAACGCACGGGTCGCAACCGCGAACCGGCTTGCCCTGCTGATCGCCGCCAACCAGCCTTTTTATCCGGTGTTTTTGTATCTCGCGCTTGGCAAGCCGTTACCCGTGGCGGCGTGGACCCTGCTATCGACGCCAGGCTTTCTTGCGGTTCCGGCGCTGTCTCATCGGTTTCCGACCCTCGCGCGCGTGCTGCTTGTCTTCAGCGGGATCGGCAACACGCTTCTCTGCCTCGCGCTCTATGGCGAGGACTCGGGCGTCGCATTGTTCCTGCTGCCCTGTGTGATGATTGCGGCGCTGTCGTTCACGAATAAGGAGGGAACGGTCAGACTCGCGCTGGTTGCGCTCGGGCTGGCCGCATTCGTCGGAACGCACGGGCGTATACCCGGTCGCACGGTGTTCGTCGCGCCGGACGCGTATAATGCTCTTTGGAGCGTTCATGCCTATAGCGTCGCGATGCTGACCGCTCTCATCGGTCTGCAGTTTTCAAATTTGGAACAGCGCTCCGACCGGTCAAAAGAAACGCAGAACAGCCCGTGAAAAGGTGAGGCCGAGCGCAGTGGCGACAGCCCCCAGCACCGTGCCCCACGCCAAGTCCGCGCCGGTGACGAGCCACGACCATCCGCGCAACGTCGCCTGGTTGGTCAGATCGTAAGTGCCATAGGCGACAAGCCCGAACAGCGCGCCGCGCCAAAGGGGCGTGATCCAGCGCGTGCTGTCCCAGGATGGCGTGCTCGCAAATACAACGAGCCCAAAGACGAACAGCATATAGAACAGGAAGGCCGCAACCGGATCGAAGCTGTCACGCATGAGCTGACCGATTTGCGGCCGGTAAAGGCGGCCTGCCATGGCCCACAGCCAAACGCTGTCGATCGCGAGCAGGACGACGGCCGTCACAAGGTAAGTGCAAGCGAACCGCGCCATGTCAAAGCCCCCGCTGTGGTCTGTAGTTAATGACCGACCCGTCGGAAACAGCGCCGCGCAGCGCGCGCCAGGTGCCAGCCTCGTCGTACCAGATGTCGAGCGCCGCATAGCCCGAGAGTGTGAAATGGCGCCCCACGATTCCCGAGGAAAGGCGCTCGGGGCCCAGGTCTCGCTGCGCGAAATGCATCAGTTCCCCGTTCTGGGGATTGATCATCGGGTTATCCAGTTCGGCCTTGTTCCAATGGGTGGCCGCCAGGGCTCCTGGCGGGGCCACGTAAGGATCGCACTTCGAACCGGTAACGAACAGCCGGTCGCCGCGGCGCTCAGCTTCGACGAAATCCGTCGTTCCGTCGTCATCGGTTCGCCCCGAGATCGTCTGCAGTATGCCGTCCTGCCACAATTCCTGGGCGCGATACGTGTAGCGGTAGACCACGATGGGCCCGAATCGCACCGCGAAATCGGCGGCACTCCGCACCATGAGGCGATTGTCCTGCCGCTCGAATGTGACGGTGTGGGTGCCGATATCGTCGCCGCTGCGCGAAACCGCAAAGCTGAGGTCCGTCATCGGCAGCATCGATGCGGCGGCGCTTCCATAGCGCATTGCGCCGACGCCGGCTCCGAGCAGAACGAGAGCCTGTCGCCTTCCGATGGATTTGGTTCCCTGGGTCATGACCGGGCCGCCGGCGTCACGCGGCAAAGCGATAGAGCGCGACATCGATCAGCCCCGCGCGAAGTCCAGCTTCGGAATAGGCAAGATAATATTCCCAAAGGTGCCTGAACGGCAGATGGAAGCCGAGCTTGTCCAGGGCGGCGTGCGATGCCAGGAAGCGTCGTCGCCACTCCGCCAAGGTCAGCGCATAGCTTTCGCCGAACCGCTCGCGATCGAGGAACCGAAGGCCCGCGTCGGTTGCTCCCTGCACTATCTTTGGGTCGGTCGGCAGCATGCCGCCCGGAAAGATATAACGCTGAATGAAATCCGGGTTTCGCCGATACCCCTCAAATCGATCTTCGCGGATGGTGATGGCTTGCAGCACGGCCATGCCGCCGGGCCGCAAGCATCGCCGGATGGACCTGAAATAGTCGGGCCAATAGCGCTCGCCGACGGCCTCGATCATCTCGATCGAGACGACCCGGTCGAAAGTCCCCTCGACATTGCGGTAGTCTTCCAGCCTCAGGTCGATCCGATCGCCCAGGCCTTTGTCTTCCAGTTTCGCGCGCCCGTAGGCCAACTGTTCGGTCGACAGCGTCAATCCGACGACGCGTGCGCCGACCTCTGCGATTTGCGCCGCCAGCGATCCCCATCCACAGCCGATCTCAAGGACGTGTTCGTCACCCCGCAGAGCCAGCTGCTCCACGATCTTACCAAGCTTCCGATGCTGGGCGTCCTCCAACGACTGTCCGGCTTCGGTAAAGACGGCCGACGAATAGGTCATGCTCTCGTCGAGCCAAAGGCGGTAGAATTCATTGCCCAGGTCGTAATGCTCGGCAATGTTGCGCTTGCTGCCTGCGCGCGAGTTCGCGCGCCTGAGGTGGCGGATCACGTTGAGCGCGCGAACGGGCCCCCATGGCGAGATATCCCGGTCGAGCACATCCATGTTCTGGGCGGCGACTGTCAGGAAGGCGGGAAGGTCGGGACTGGACCAGCCGCCGGAGGCGTAGGCCTCCGCCAAGCCGATATCGCCTCCAAGCAGGAGGCGATAAATAACGCTCCAACGGTGAAGAACGATTGTGCCTTCGGCGCCGGGCGTCTTCCCGCGACCGACAAGGCGCTCGCCGGACGGCAGAACAACCGCGATTTGCCCTATGCGGAGTTTCGACAGCATCGTCGCCAGCAGCGAACGCCCAAAGCCGTGGATGCCAGCGGAATACCTCGGATATGACGCCGCAATTATCTCGCCGGTTGAGTTCATCTGTCCTGTTCCAAAGAGTTACCTGTGCCGCTTACGGACGGAGCCCTGCCTTGGATCATGATCCGGCCGGCGTTACGCCCGCGGCAACTGTCTTGGCGGCGCGGGCATAGCGCCCTATCGTCCGGCATCTTCCATGCGCGTGGAGTCGCACGATGCCCCGCGTAGCCGGCCCAGGATCAGATGACCGCGCTCGTGAGTGAACCTTCACCCTCCGCCGGCGCGCAAAAGACGGCGCAGCGGCTGCGTGTGATCTACAATCCGATCGCCGGCCAGCGTCATGGCGTCCGCCTGCGTAAGACCTTTCGCGCCTTGGCCGGCTCCGGCGCCTCCCTTTCCGTGATCGAGACGCAGGGGCCCGGCGACGCCGAGCGGGCCGCAAGCGGCTCTCATGCGGACACCGACATGCTGATCGTCGCGGGCGGCGACGGCACGATCAACGAGGTCGTGAACGGCTTGATGGCGGCGCCGGGGCCGATCCCGCCGATGGCGGTCATACCGCTCGGCACCGCCAACGTGCTGGCGCAGGAAATCGGCCTCAAACTGTCTTCAGCCAAGATAGCCTCGGCCATTCTCGGTGGACGCCGGATCAGCATCTATCCGGGGCGGGCCAACGGCCGGTACTTCCTGATGATGGGCGGCGTCGGATTCGATGCCGAAGTCGTGGCGAATGTCGATCCGGCGCTGAAGCGCAGGACCGGCCGTTTCGCCTATCTGGTGGAGGTCCTGCACCAGTCGTGGCGCCACCGGTTCGAAACCTGCGGCGGCGAGATCGACGGCATCCCGTTCGAATCGCGCTGGGTCGTGGTCTGCAACGGCCGCCATTATGGCGGGCCTTTCGTCGCCGCACCCTTGGCCCGCCTGACCGACCCGGGTTTTTCGGTCTGCCTGCTCGACGGCGGGCGCTTCGATATCGTGCGTTACGGCGCGGCCTTGGCGTTGGGGCGGCTGGGGCGCCAGCACGACGTGCGGATCCTTCCCGCCCAGTCCGTGCGGATCGACAGCCCGATCGGCTGCAGGATCCAGGGCGACGGCGACATCATCGGCCGCCTGCCGGTCGAAATCGTCGCCGCGGACAGGCCTATCGAACTGGTGGTGCCTGGGTAGGGAGATTCTGGCTCGCGCAGTGATGATCGGGCCGGCCGGCCAGATTCGTTCAGCAGCGTTCGCGAACCCTAATACTGCGGTGGTAGTGCTATGCTCAGAGACAAGGCTCGAGAGCGGGAGGGCGGGGCACCGAAAGCAGTTCGTCGACAGATTTTGTCCTATCGGCGTGCGACTGTGCTCCTATCGTGTTGAGCATTTTGCTAAAGTCGCCAGCCTCGCACTGACGCAGGCGAGTTGCCGGCGACAACTTCTCTTCTTCTGTGCGAAGGATCTCCAGTTGGCGGGCGGCTCTCTCGCTGATCTGTTCTTTCGTGGTCGGAAAAAGGCTATTGGCGACAACGAAATCCCTGATCCTGTCAATCGACGAATCCAAGTCCGTCCGCAACGCCTGCTGATCGTTGAGTTGGCAGAGATCGATCAACGCTCGCAGGTCGACATATATCATCCAGGCGCAGAGGACCGCGCCACGGCCGCTGTTATCAACACTGGTTTCCGACCACTCCCCGTCCGATGATTGTTTCAAGATAGTCGTGACTTGATTTCGAACGATCCGAATAGTCTTGCCTTCGCCCTTGCCCGTCGTTTCGATCTGGGTCCCGGGCTGGGCGGCGATGGCATCCAGTTCCGCTTGAGTTGGCGCATCGTGTCCCAGAGCGCTGGTTGTAGCTCCCAAGGCTAACAACGCCGCGAGCGCAAAGTTATGTCGACCGGGTCTCATCGCTTTCATCCCGAACGACTGCTTCTAAGAAACAGGCAGGATTGATCCTCACGCGTGCCCGGCTTCGCCGGAGAGCATGGCCAGGTTGAAGCCCAGGAGGGCGATGGCACGCTCCCATTTCGTTTCGAGCTCGCGGTCGAACAGGATCGCGCGCTCGGCCGGGGCGGTCAGCCAGGCGTTCTGCTGGATTTCCGAATCCAGCTGGCCCGGGGACCATTTGGCATAGCCCAGCGCGAAGAGCGCCCGGGCGGGACCGTTTCCCGCGACGATCGCCTGCAGGATGTCGCGCGTCGCCGTCAGTGCCACGTCGTCGCCGATCACCAGCGTCTGGTCGGACTGGAAGTCCGTGGAGTGCAGCACGAAGCCGCGGCTGGAATCGACCGGGCCGCCGAAATGGACCGGGCGGTGGCGGCTGACCTGGCCCCTGATGCCCAGTTCGCCCATCAGGTCGGCGAAGCGCACCTCGCCCAGCGTGCGGTTGACGATCAGCCCCATCGCGCCCTCGGCGTTGTGCGCGCACATATAGACGACGGTCCGGCCGAAGCGCGGATCCTCCATGCCGGGCATTGCGATCAGCAACTGCCCGGCAAGCCAGGTCGGCGCCGTCGCCGACGGCAGGCTGTCTCTCGTGTCTGTCTGCATGCGCGCGGGACCCGGTTACCCCGATGGGATGTTCAGTCGAATGGAGGTCTAGCCAAAGGACGTCAAGAATTACAACTGGAGCGTATGCGGCCATAGTCAACATGGTCCACCACCGGACGCAAGCACCCGGTGCCTATGGCGCGTCGGTGGCTGGTACCTATGTTCTCTCGACAAGTTCCGCCGCGCCGCGTAAGTCGGGCGCGTAGAATTCTTACGGGTTCAATTTCCACTGAACGATGGAGCGAGACGGATGATCAAGATCGGCGACAAGATTCCCTCGGTGACGCTGAAGCGCTTCGGCGCCAATGGGATGGAGGAGGTTTCCACCGACACGCTGTTTCAGGGCAAGGTCGTGCTCTTTTCGGTTCCGGGCGCGTTCACCCCGACCTGCTCGATGAAGCACCTGCCGGGCTTCATCGAAAAGGCCGACGCATTCAAGGCCAAGGGCGTCGACCGGATCATCTGCCTGGCCGTCAACGACGCCTTTGTCATGAAGGCCTGGGCCGAGCACAACAAGGTCGAGGGCAAGGTCGAAATGCTGCCAGACGGCAACGGCACCTTCACCAAGGCGCTGGGGCTGGAGATGGACGGATCCGGCTTTGGCCTGGGCACCCGGGGCCAACGTTTCGCCCTGTATGCCGTCGACGGCGTGGTCAAGGACCTGCAGGTCGAAAAGCCCGGCGCCTTCGAAGTTTCCAGCGCCGAGCACATGCTGGGCCTCGTCTGAGTCCCAGGGTTCGTCAGGGGGCGGGCCGCCGGCCCGTCCCCCACCTCTCCACCCAATCTCCACCATCCGACTGCGGAACC
>DATJHU010000021.1:0-21209 GCA_035493715.1 Alphaproteobacteria bacterium
ATAGCTGACATCATCGTGCTTCCTAGACTAGCCGGTGAATCCGCAACCCAGATTCCCGCAGAACGCATCGCTTCCATCTTGGCAGGCGCCGTTCCGCGACCACCGGAGATGATGGCGCCGGCATGACCCATACGCCGACCCGGGGGGGCGGTGACGCCGGCGATGAAGCCGACGGTCGGCTTCTTGACCTTCGAATGCTTCAGCAAGTCGGCGCCCTCTTCCTCGGCGGTGCCGCCGATTTCGCCGATCATGATGATGCCCTGGGTCTCGTCGTCGGCGAGGAACATTTCCAGTGCATCGACGAAATTGGTGCCGTTGACAGGGTCGCCGCCGATGCCGATGCAGGTGGTCTGGCCAAGGCCGACGACCGTCGTTTGGGCGACCGCTTCATAGGTCAGCGTTCCTGAGCGAGACACAATGCCGATCTTGCCGCGCAGATGGATATGCCCCGGCATGATGCCGATCTTGCACTCGCCCGGCGTGATGACGCCCGGGCAATTGGGCCCGATGAGCCGCGTCTTGGAATTGGCCAGTGCACGTTTCACCCGCACCATGTCGAGCACGGGAATGCCCTCGGTGATGCAAACGACCAGCGGAACCTCGGCGTCGATCGCCTCAAGGATGGCATCGGCCGCGAAGGGCGGCGGGACATAGATCGCGGACGCCGTGGCGCCGGTCTTGGCGACCGCTTCGGCAACCGTATCGAACACCGGCAGATCGAGGTGCTTGGTACCGCCTTTGCCGGGCGTCACGCCACCGACCATCTTGGTTCCGTAGGCGATCGCCTGCTCGGAGTGGAAGGTGCCCTGCGCGCCGGTGAAACCCTGGCAGATGACCTTGGTGTCTTTGTTAACCAGAACGGCCATTATGCGGCTTCCTTAACCTGCTTGACGATCTTCTCAGCCGCATCGCCCAAATTGTCGGCGGCAACGATTTTGAGGCCGGACTCGGCCAGGATTTTCTTGCCCAGTTCGACGTTGGTGCCCTCAAGCCGGACGACCAGCGGCACATGCAGCGAAACCTCGCGCGCCGCCGCGATCACACCTTCCGCGATGACGTCGCAGCGCATGATGCCGCCGAAGATGTTGACCAGGACGCCTTCGACGTTCGGATCTGACAGGATCAGCTTGAAGGCTGTGGTCACGCGCTCGCGCGTGGCGCCGCCGCCGACGTCCAGGAAGTTGGCCGGCTCGCCGCCATACAGCTTGATGATATCCATCGTCGCCATGGCGAGGCCCGCGCCGTTCACCATGCAGCCGATATTGCCGTCAAGCTTCACATAATTGAGCTCGTGCTTGCCGGCCTCGAGCTCGATCGGGTCTTCCTCGGCCTCGTCGCGCAGCGCGGCGACATCCGGGTGACGATAAAGCGCGTTGTCGTCGAAATTCATCTTCGCATCGAGCGCGATGACATCGCCGGCGCCGGTCACGACCAGCGGGTTGATCTCGACGATCGAGGCGTCCAACTCGATGAACGCCTTGTACATGCCGCTCAGGAACTTGACCGCACTCGATACCTGCTTGCCCTCGAGGCCGAGGCCGAAAGCGATCTTGCGCGCATGGAACTGCTGCAGCCCCATCACCGGGTCGATCGCGACCATCTGGATTTTTTCGGGTGTGTGCGCGGCGACCTCTTCGATATCCATTCCACCCTCGGTCGAGGCCATGATCGTGACGCGCGACGTGGCGCGGTCGATCAGGAAACTGACATAGAGCTCGCGCTTGATGTCACAGCCTTCCTCGATATAGACGCGCTTGACCTCACGGCCGGCGGGACCGGTCTGGTGGGTGACCAGCACCTTGCCCAGCATGTCCTCGGCGCGGGCGAAAACCTCGTCCAGCGATTTCACGACCTTGACGCCGCCGGCCTTACCGCGGCCGCCGGCATGGATCTGTGCCTTGACCACCCAGATTGGACCGCCCAGGCCGGTTGCAACCTCAGCCGCTTCCTGAGGCGTGTACGCCGCACCGCCGCGCGGCACTGCGACCCCATATTTCTGAAGAAGCGCTTTGGCTTGATATTCGTGAACGTTCATGAAAAACGCCGGAAATTGTGGAGAAAACCGGACTGCAGCCCGGTGCGGGCGCAATCTAACACCATCGCCGGGGAGGGCAACCCTCCCAGGGGGTGTTGCAGCGCAAAACACAGCGCGCCCACCGGCAAATGCGATTTTTTGCTGTCTGCGGCCGGAATTCGCGCGCTCACTTCGGGTCGCCGTCCGACTTGTCCGACCGCATCATGTAGCTGATGGTTGCCTGGACGATGGGTCTTTGGGATTCGGTCATGCTTACCACCAGATCGGCGCTCTGTCCCGTGTCCGGCAGGGTCATCCTGTAACCCAATATCCGGAACTTCATCTTTTCGGCCGGCAGCGCAGGCCTGCCGTTGGGGCCTGCCGGCAGTGCAGGGGCATCTACGGTCTTTGTCTGTTCACCCAGTCGGCGGAAGATGAAACGTTCGTTGGAAGCGTACTGCTCCAGCAGGTTGCGGAAGCTGACTTCCAGCTGCGCCGTGTTGACCCGTGGGGCGCGTACGACACAGCCGCCCATGCCGGGAAGCTCAACCAGAATCTTGTCGCCGAGCGGCATGCGGATGATCCAGCCTTTGCCGCCGGGTGCATCCTCAAGCTCCCGCAACAGTCCCTCTTCCATCGGCTCGATCGCTGAATCGCCGCTGCCGATGATCGAAGATGCGCGGTTGTGGTCCCCGCGCGTCGAGACGCAGACCCGCGAGAACAGGTCGATCGCGTCGTAGGCCTGCGGATCGGTCGTCCGCGGCGAGGCCGTCTTGTCGGGAATCGGCTGACGCCGATCCTGGAGTCCCGGACGGTCCGGGTAGCCCTGCGCATGGACTGCGGGCACAAAAAAGGCCGCAAGCCCCAGCCCGAGGCAGAACCCCAAACCGGTGGCGAGCGGCCTTTTCATGACGATGACCAGGATCAGCCTTTGGCCATCAGGCCTTTCGTGACGCCGATCAATTCCTTGACAGCGTTCACCGACTTGTCGAAGTCGGCCTTCTCCTGCGCGTTCAGCTCGATCTCGATGATCTTCTCGACGCCGCCGGCGCCGATGATGACCGGCACGCCGACATACAGATCCTTTTCGCCATACTGGCCGGTCAGCTGCGCCGCGCAGGGCAGGACGCGCTTCTGGTCGCGCAGATAGCTCTCGGCCATCGCGATCGCCGAGGCGGCCGGGGCATAGAAGGCCGAGCCGGTCTTCAGATGTTTCACGATCTCCGCGCCGCCGTCACGGGTGCGCTGGACGATCTGATCCAGCTTCTCCTGCGTGGTCCAGCCCATCTTCACCAGGTCGGGCAGCGGGATGCCGGCAACGGTGGAGTAACGGACAGACGGGACCATCGTGTCGCCATGGCCACCCAGCACGAAGGCCGTCACGTCCTGCACTGAAACGCCGAATTCTTCTGACAGGAAATAGCGGAAGCGCGCGCTGTCGAGCACGCCGGCCATGCCGACGACCTTGTTGGCCGGCAGGCCGGAAACCTGCTGCATCACCCACACCATCACGTCGAGCGGGTTGGTGATGACGATGACGAACGCGTTCGGGCAGTTCGCCTTGATGGCCTCGCCGACGGTCTTGATGATGCCGGTGTTGACACCGATCAGGTCGTCACGGCTCATACCCGGCTTGCGCGGGATACCGGCGGTGACGATGACGACATCCGCGCCCTTCAGGTCGGCATAATCGTTCGAGCCGGCATAGCCCGCATTGAAGCCGTCGACCGGCGAGGCCTCAGCGATATCGAGCGCCTTGCCCTGCGGGACGCCCTCGACCACGTCGATAAGGACAACGTCGCCCAGTTCCTTCTGGCCGGCGATGAGAGCGAGGGTGCCGCCGATCTGACCGGCGCCTACGAGGGCAATTTTCTTGCGTGCCATGGCTGAAATCCGTCTGTTGGATGCGAAAAAGAGCATGAAGCTTTGGAATAGCGCGTGTGTTAGCGCTTTCGCCTAGGAGTCACAAGCCGTGGTCGAGATAACTGTTCACAAGCCCCAAGAGAGCAAACCATGAAAATTGCGATCTTCCTTTTTGACGGCGTAACTGCCCTCGACGCGGTTGGCCCTTACGAGTCCCTGTCGCGGTTGCCGACCACCGAAATCGTCTTCGTCGGCAAGGCGATTGGGCCGGTTCGCACCGGCAACAGATTCCTGGCATTGAATGCCGACCGCGCGATCTCGGACATGACCGACGCCGACATCGTAATCGTCCCGGGCGGGCTGGGAGACGGTCTCACCGCAATCGTCTCGGATGCCGAAACACGCGATTGGCTACGAGACATCGATCGACGTACTATTTGGACATGCGCGGTCTGTACGGGATCGCTGGTCCTTGGGGCAGCGGGATTGCTGCGCGGCCGCCGAGGGGCAACGCACTGGCGCGCGCGCAACGCGCTCGACCAATTCGGCGCTGAATACTGTAACGACCGGGTTGTCTTCGACGACAAATACGTGACGAGCGCCGGCGTATCGGCCGGTTTGGACATGGGCTTGGAACTTTGCGAAAGGATCGCAGGACGAGAGCTTGCCGAAGCCGTGGAACTCAGTATGCAATACGATCCCAAGCCGCCCTTCGGAACGGGCCGCTTTGAGGACGCGACACCCGAACGGATCGGATTGGTTGAAAACACGTTGCGCAAATAGTCGCTGAAACCGATCGCCGGATCGGCTATTCGACGCCACCCATTTCCCAGGGAAAATCGATCCAGCTTTCCTGCGGGAACTCCTGAACGAAACTGTCCGCCAGCGGACGCCCCATCGGCTTGGCATAAAGCACCGCGACATGCGCCTTCGGCAGGATTGTCCGGACAATTTTGATCGTGGTACCGGTATCGACCAGATCGTCGACGATCAGCCAGCCCTCTCCGTCGCCGGCGGCGGTCGGAAATTTCAGCAACTCCGGCGAACCCAATGTCTCACCGTGATAGGCGACCGCCGATACGGTTTCCAGACGCCGGATGCCGAGTGCGCGCGCGACCAGCGCCGCCGGGACCAGACCGCCACGCGCCACCGCGACGATACCGTGCCACGCTCCCTTTCCGGCCAGAACCTGCGCCAGCCGGCCGGAATCGCGCTGGACGTCCGCCCACGTGATCGGCAGATGATACCTCTCGGTCGTGGGGCCGGACTCGGTTGGGATAGCCATAATCCCTGTTAGCAGGCACAAACCCCGCCGAAAAGCGAAGAATCAGGGCGGTCGCACAGCCCGCGAAGTTACCGATGGACAGCCGGCTGAGCGCGGTTTACGAACCCCGCATGAGTACCGAAAACAACCGGACGACGGCCTTGAGACTGGTGGCGACGTTGGGCGCAGGCGCGCCGGATATGTCGCTGCTGACGCCGGATGCCGTCTGGTGGGCGCCGGGCCGCGGCGAGTTCGACAACGCGACATTCCAGAAGACGGCTGGCGCCTTCGCCGGCATGTTCAAGGCGCCGTCGGTGATCACCGTTCACGGGGTTACCGCCGAGGGTGACCGGGTCGCGATCGAGGCGGAAGGCCGCGCGGAACTGACGAACGGCCGAATCTACGCCAACCGGTATCACTATCTGTTCGTCTTCCGCGACGGGAAGATCTGCCGGGCGAAACTCTATAACGACACCAAGCACGCCGCCGACATTCAGTCTTAGCGGATCAAGCAGGCAGCGCGGGGGGTTGAGCAGGCGTCTTTCGAAAGTCGACGCCAATGTCCATCTCTCAATCGGCGGGTACGCCGCTGAAACCCTTCGCGAAGCCTTCCGCCCCCGATGTAGCGAAACTGCTCACGATCTTCGTGATGGCGGTGGCGATCCTCTATTTCGGCAAGGAGGTGCTGCTGCCGATCACCCTGGCGCTGCTGCTGGCCTTCCTGCTGTCGCCGATCGTTTCTGTCCTGATGCGCTGGAAGCTCGGCCGGGTCCCATCCGTCCTGATCGCCGTGGCGCTCGCTCTCAGCGTGATTCTTGCTGTCGGCAGCGTCATCGGCACGCAGTTGTCCGGGCTGACGGAGGACCTGCCGCACTATACGCCGACGATCAAGGCGAAGATCGAAACGATACAGGGCCGGACGGTCGGCCGTCTGTCGCGTTGGGTAGACCAGTTGGGTTCCCGCGACGCCAAGCAGAACCCGCTGACACAAGCGCAGACGGCGCGGCCGGGTGCCAGGCAGCAGCAGCCTCAACCGCAGCCGGCGGCCCAGCCTTCATCGGTCATCGGCGACTATCTGACGAGGATATTATCGCCCCTTGCGACATTCCCGATCATCTTCGTCGTTGCGATCTTTGCGCTGTTGCAGCGGGAGGATCTTCGCAACCGGCTGGTTTGGCTGATCGGCACGAACGATCTGCACCATACGGTCGTCGCGCTCGACGACGCCACGCGCAGGCTCAGCCGCTATTATCTGACGCTCACGACCGTCAACGCGGTCTTCGCTGTCGTCATCGGTCTGGGGTTGTTGGCAATCGGCGTGCCCAACCCGGTCCTGTGGGGCCTGATCGCAGGCCTGCTCCGGTTCGTGCCCTATGTCGGACCGATCATCGCCGCGATCTTCCCGATCGCGCTGGCTGCCGCGGTGGACCCGGGCTGGACAACCGTGATCTGGACCGCGGCCCTGTTCCTGACGGTCGAGCCGATCACCGGACAATTCATCGAGCCGATGATCTACGGCAGCAACACCGGCCTGTCGCCCTTCTCGGTCGTGGTCGCCGCGATCTTCTGGTCCTGGCTGTGGGGGCCGGCAGGCCTTCTGCTCTCCACGCCGCTGACGCTCTGCCTCGTCGTGATCGGCCGCCATGCGGGGAGGCTGGAATATCTCGATGTCTTGCTGGGCGACCGCCCCGCACTCACACCGGTCGAAGTCTTTTATCAGCGTCTTCTGGCGGACGATCCCGAGGAGGCGCTGGGCGACGCGGAAACGCTGCTGAAAACCATGTCGCTGGCGGCCTATTACGACGAAATCGCGATCGCGGGGCTGCGCAGGGCATCGCATGACCAGCGCCGGAGCGCGATCGGGAAACCCCAAATCGCATGCATCGAGCGCGCGGTGGATGTCCTCATCTCCGGAATCGAAACCTATCTCGAAGGGCCCCTTCCAAAGGACAAGACGCCGCCTATCCTGCCAACCGATGCCGACAGGCGCCCGGTGGTCCTATGCGTCGCCGGCCGCAGCCCGCTCGACGAAGCGGCGACGGTCATGCTGGTGCAGCTTCTTGTGCAGAACGGCCTCAGCACGCGCATGGTCCTGTGCAGCGCCGTGTCGGACGAGGAAGTCGCGGCATTGGATGTCGAGGATGTCGTCGCGACGTGCATCTGCCACGTCGACGCGGCCATGCATCCCGCAAGCTTACGGCGCCTGATCCGGCGCCTTCGCTCGCATCTACCGGAACACACGCCGATCGTCGCCGGGTTGTGGGCTCCGGACGCACCCGCGCTCAAAGATAGCGCGTTGCAGGCGGAGATCGGCGCCGACTGCTTCGCCGACGGTCTGAAGCAGTTGGTCGCGTTTTGCCGAAGTGAAGGTGAACCACCCCTTCGAAACCGAACAAAGGCCAACACAGCTTAGTGGATAGCGTCCCCGTCTGGTCACCGTTATAAAGCGCGCATTAAAACACCGGGGAATACGCGATGATCGATCTTTATGGCATGTCCAGCCCTAACGTCCTGAAGGTCGTCCTGGCCCTGGAGGAAATGGAACTGCCCTACACGGTCACGCACGTGAACATGATCGCCGGGCAGCAATACACGCCGGAATTTCGCGCCATCAACCCGAACGGCCGCGTGCCGGCGATCGTCGATCAGGACGGCCCGGATGGGAAGCCCTTCGCCGTCTTCGAGTCCGGCGCGATCATGATGTACCTGGCTGAGAAGAGTGGGAAATTCTGGCCGGCGGACATGCGCGAGCGCCACACGGTCATCCAGTGGCTGATGTTCCAGATGGGCGGCATCGGCCCAATGTCCGGACAATTCGTCCATTTCAGCCGCGCGGCTCCCCAGGAAGGCAACGATTACGCTCGCAACCGGTATTACACCGAAATCCACCGCCTCTACGGCGTGCTGAATGACCGGCTGGGCGAAACCGCCTACATGGCCGGCGACAATTACTCCATCGCGGATATGGCGACATGGCCTTGGGCGCGCAATCATGAACTGCTCAAGCTCGATAATTACGCCAATTACCCGAACCTGGCCCGCTGGGTGAACGCCATCGCCGAGCGGCCGGCGGCCCAGCGCATGATCGCCAAGGAAGGCGAAATCCGCGTCGACGACGGCAAGGCCTTCGCCAGCGCGACGCCGGAGGCGATGGACCGTTTCTTCGGCCGAGGCAAATACGCGAAAGTGCTGGCTTAGCTAAACCAGACGCTCGTCAAGCAGCGGCTGTTTTCCGTCCTCGGTGTTTTCTCGGTGACCTTCCGACGGCGCCAGGAACAGGTCGCGCTCTCACTCGTTTGCGAGGCATATCGCTAACGACAAGGACCGCCTGCCATGAAGCCCGCATGCCTCGCCTGTCTGTTGTTGCTCGTGTCGGGATCGGTCTTTGCCCAGTCGCCGACGCCTGGGGCCGGCCCGGCGGCGCCGTTCGGGTCGGCGGAGCGCACCATGGCGCCGGCGATGCCGGACAGTGGCCCGCCGCCGAACCCGGTGCCCCAGGTCGGGGGCGGCAGCCCGCTTAACGCCGCGGTCTCGCCGACGGCGTTAGGGCGCGAAAGTCGGCCGGCGCCCACGATCGGGAACACGAACCTGCCGAACGGCAAGGCGACCGCGCCGCGGCCACCCGTCGGCGCGTCCGTCGCGCCGCGCTAGAAATCAGCGCGTCCGGCGGCGGAAACGCCTGCGCGGACCAGCTTTGACGCCGCGCGGGCCAACAGCGGCCAAAGGCGGATTCTCGCGGTATTTGTCGAGCAGCCTGGCAAACGTCTCGCTCAGCGCGGTCTCGATCTCGGGCCGCTTTTCCAGGTGCGACAGCAGCATCGCTGTCGCTTCGAGCGTCGACAGCCCCTCGCGCCGCGGCTCACGGCGCAGTTTCCCATATAGAGAAGGCTTGGAGGGATCCAACACGACGCGCTTCGACTTCAGCAACCAGGCATTGCGCCACCACAATGTCTTCGCCTGGCTCCAGGTGCCGTCGAGCACGATGATGCCTTCGATATCGGCGAGCGCCATCTCCTGCATGGGCAGCAAATTGCCCTTCGCATCGAGCGCCACGACCGGATAGCCGGGTGCCAGCGTGGCCGGGTCGGCCGAACCCAGATAGAGCGTAGCCCAGCGTTTCGGATCCGCGGTACGGCCCAGCGCCTTGGTCAGGCTGGGCCAGGACAAACCAGTTTTGAACGCCGCATCCTTGAAATGCAAAGCGGTCAGCCGCGCGGTACCCAGCGCCTTGTCCTGTTCTTGCGGGTGCTGAAGGATAAGGACCGAAATCTTGTTGTCGACCGGTTGAATATCCTGGCAGACGCAAAGCGTCAGCGGCTTGCCGCAACGCGGGCAATCCTCGATAGGCTCGATGGCGGCCGGAGCTTCGATCTCGATATCGGTCAATGCGCGTCCGCCCAGCTTTTGCCCCAACGACCTTCGACAACCAGCGGTACGCCGAGCGTTGCCGAGGCTTCCATCTCACGCTTCACCAATTCAGCCGCCTCTTCCGCCGCGCCCTCGGGCACTTCGAATACCAGTTCGTCATGGACAGAGAGTAGCATGCGCGCCGGCGAGTTCGTTTTCCTGAGTGCCCGGTCAACGCGGATCATTGCGCGTTTGATGATGTCCGCCGCCGTGCCCTGGATGCGGGCATTGACCGCCTGCCGTTCCGCCGCCGCGCGTACCGACGGTATCTTGTTGCCGATGCCCGGCATGTAGCATTTGCGGCCGGCGAGCGTCAGGACATAGCCGTGCGACCGGGCATAGGCCTTGGTTTCTTCCATATAATCCCGCAGTTCATGGAAACGTTCGAGATACTGCTTGATGTACTCCCCCGCCTCGCGCGCGCCGACGCCGATCTGCTGGCCGAGGCCGAAGCCGGAAATGCCATAGATAATGCCGAAATTGATCGCCTTGGCGCGGTTGCGGATATCGCGCGTCATCTCGCTCATCGGCACGCCGAAGACCTGGGACGCGGTCAGTGCGTGGACATCGTCGCCGTCCTGGAAGGCCTGTTTCAGCGCTTTGATCCCGGCGATTTCCGCAGCCAGCCGAAGCTCGATCTGCGAATAGTCGACGGAGAGCAGCACGTTGCCCTCGTCCGCCACGAAGGCGGTGCGGATCAGTTTGCCGTCCTCGGTCCTGATCGGGATGTTCTGGAGATTGGGATCGATCGACGAGATGCGGCCGGTATTGGTTGCAGCCAGAGCGAACGAGGTATGGACCCGGCCGGTCGAGCCCTGGATTTCGTTGACCAGCGCATCGGCATAGGTGCTCTTAAGCTTGGATAAGGCGCGCCAATCCAGCACGCGCTGGGCCACGTCGTAGCCTTGAGCCGCCAACGGCTCCAGCACGTCGGCGTGGGTCGAGAAGCCGCCAGATTTGAGCTTCGCCCCGCCGGCGGTCGGCAACCCCATTTCACCGAACAGCACATCGCCCAACTGCTTCGGTGACCCGATATTGAAAGGGTGGCCGGCGGCACCGTAAATCTGGCCCTCCAGCGCCTCGATCCGCTCGCCGAAATTCCGCGCGAGCCGCGCGAGGATCGCGCGATCTACCTTGATGCCTGCCATCTCCATGCCGGCGACGACCGGCACAAGCGGGCGATCGATCCGCTCATAGAGCGTCACTTGCCGCTCAACCACCAGGCGAGCCTTGAGCATTGCGTGCAGCCGAAGCGCCAGATCGACCTTCTGCGCCGCGTAAGGCATAGCCGCGTCGGGCGCGATTTGTGGAAAGCCCAGCGCCGCGCGGCCGGTGCCGGTCAGTTCGACCAACGATTGCGCCTTGAGCGCCAGAATGCGCTCGGCCATCGCCGGCAACGCGTGATCCTGGCTCGAACCGTCCAGAACGTAGGACAGCAATTGCACATCGTCGACCGGCGTGACCGTGATTCCCAGGCAGGCGAGGATCTGCATGTCGAACTTCACGTTGTGCCCGACCTTGATGATCGACGGATCTGCCAGCGCCGGCTTCAGCCTCGCGATCACGTCTCCGACCGTCAGCTGGGGGATCGGGGTTGTGTCGAGACTCAATTCTCCGCCGCTGGTTCCCGGGGCGCGATGTGCCAGCGGAATGTAGCAGGCCTCGCCCGGCGCCACCGCCAGGCCGATGCCGACCGCCTGGCAGGCAACCGGCTGTCCAGGCTCGGTATGGACCTCGAACGCCAGGATGCCGGTGCGGCCGGCGCGTGCCACCCAGGCGTCGAGTGTGGGAAGATCGCTGACCAGCGCGTAGTTCGTCGCGATCGGCGGTGCGACGTCGACATTGCCGGTGCCTTCGTGCTCGGCCAGCTCCCCGGCCTCGCGGAGACGGCTCTGCACCCGCGCCAGGGTGGTGCGGAATTCCTGAGCGGTCAGGAACGCGATCAATTTCTCCGAATCCGGTTCGTGAACTTTCAATTCTTCGACCGGCAACGGCACTGGCGCGTGTGCGTCCAGCAGCACCAGCTTGCGCGAAATCCGCGCCTGCTCGGCGAATTCTATCAACGATTCCCGCCGCTTCTGCTGCTTGATCTCACCGGCACGCTCCAGCAGCGTATCCAAGTCGCCATATTCGGTGATGAGCTGCGCCGCGGTCTTGACACCGATGCCCGGCACGCCCGGCACGTTGTCGGTCGAATCGCCGGCCAGCGATTGGATGTCGACCACTTTATCGGGTGTGACGCCGAATTTCTCGAATACTTCCGGCGGGCCGATGGGCTTCGACTTCATCGGGTCGAACATCGTCACGCCCGGTCGGATCAGTTGCATCATGTCCTTGTCGGACGAGACGATCACCACCTCTTCGCCGCGCGCCTCAGCCAGACGGGCATAGGTGGCGATGATGTCGTCGGCTTCATACCCGTCGAGCTCGATGCAAGGCAGGCTGAACGCGTGAGTGGCCTCACGGATCAGGCCGAATTGCGGGATCAGCTCCTCAGGCGGCCCGTCGCGGTTGGCCTTGTAGAGGGGATAGATGTCGTTACGAAAATTGTCGCCCTTGGCGTCGAAGATAACCGCGATGCGGGCGACGCCGAAATCCGTCAGCAGCTTGATCAGCATGTTGACGAAGCCGAGCACGGCGTTGACCGGGGTGCCATCGCTGCGAGTCATTGGCGGCAGCGCGTGGAAGGCCCGGAAGATGAAGCCGGAGCCGTCGATCAGATAGAGCGCCGACGCTGCCGGTTGGGCGCCGACGGCATCGGAATCGCTCATAACCTGTCCTCAAACATTGGTGGCGGGCGGCGCCTACTTATTTCGCGGACCGCGCCTTGAACGCCTTGACCTGAATCGAGTAAGCGTCACCCAGCGCCTTTGCCTGGTCAATCGCCGCATTGCCCTGGTCGCGCAACTTCTGCAGCACCTCAGCCTTGGTGCCTTTTGGCGAGATCTTGATTCGCGCTTCGACGCAATCCTGCTCTTGCTGCAGCAGGTTCACGTATTTCTGGATCGCCTCGTGCGCAGCCTTCATCTGGTCGACCGTCGCGGTCGCGCCATCAGGAATGACAGGCGCCGGACCGGGCTGTGCGCAATCATCGGCGAAGGCCGGACCGGCGATTGCGACCAGAGCTGCGATGCTCAAACTTTGCAGAAAACGGCGCATGAAAACTCCTTTGGCTTAATGGCTTATTTTGGCTTTACGAGCGATTCCGGCTGGGCCTGCGCGATATAGTCGGCAAGCACCTTGCTGAAAATCCTGACCGTGTAGGCGATGGTTTCGGCGGTGACGCCGCCGCGCAGGCTGAGATCCATCCTCAACTCCGGCACGCCTTTTTCGCCGAAAAAGGCAGTCGCATACCGCATATTCTGGTTGAAGCTGTTGACCTGCGAGAAATTCAGGGTGCCGGCCGGCAGCAGCGCATGGAACTCCAGGCTTTTGCACAGGCCGTTCTGGCAATCGTTCATGATCACCGCATAGCCGACGCCGTTCGTCTGCTGAACCTTGACCACCGGGCCGGCCGGGTCGCTGTTGTCCGCCGTCACCTGTGCCTGTGTCTGCGACCGGATCACGGCAACCAGCGTAGTGGCATCGACCGCAGTATAGGTCGGTACGATTGTCGACGCACCGGGCAAGGCCGGCAACGGTGCCGGAGCCGCCGGCGTGATCGTCGCAGGCTTGGTCGGTGTCTGCGCTATGGCCGAACCCGCGAGCATGGCACATATCACTGCGCCCGATATCCCCAGGGATCGTGCATACACGGAAATTTCACGCATGCTCGTGGTGCTCCGAATCTTGGTCGAGAACGTAGTGCCGGCCGCAATACGGGCAGTCGGTTTCCCCTGAATGGCCGATCGAAAGATAGACCAGCGGATGGCCAAGGGCCCCGCCTCCGCCGTCACAGCCCACCTTCGCTGTCTGGACGTGAATGATTTCGGCTGGCTGCATTGACTTCGTTCTCACCCTTCAGGGCCATCCGGCCCGCTCGATCCCACGCTTATCGTGCGCCGACGGTCCGATTGACCGCGATGGCGACGGATGATAGCGATCCCGGCCCAAGGATCAATCGTTCGCGTAACGATGCGCAGGGCCGGATGGCCCTGTGCCGGACAAACCCCATATTCCTTCCCATGAACGCCACCTCCGCGCTTCCCCCCCCACCCGCCAGCCAGCCGCCGCCCGACCTAGCGGTTGAGCTCAAGGGTCTCACGAAAACCTATCGCGGCAATGGTCGCGCAGGGCCGAAAGACGCGCTGAAAGGGATCGATCTTGAAATCCCGCGCGGATCGTTTTTTGGCCTCCTGGGTCCGAACGGCGCCGGCAAATCGACGATGATCAACATCCTGGCCGGCTTGGTCATCAAGACGTCCGGCACTGCGCGAATCTGGGGATACGACATCGACGAGCGTCCGCGTCAATCGCGCGCCGCGATCGGCGTGGTGCCGCAAGAGCTGATTCTCGACCCGTTCTTCACCCCGCGTGAGCTTCTCGACCTGCAGGCCGGCCTCTACGGCGTGCCCCGCGCCGAGCGCCGTACTGACGAATTGCTGGAGGCCGTGGGGCTTGCAGACAAGGCAAATGCCTATGCCCGCACGCTGTCCGGCGGCATGCGGCGGCGGCTGATGGTCGCCAAGGCGCTGGTCCATACGCCGCCGGTACTCGTTTTGGACGAACCGACGGCGGGCGTCGATATCGAGCTTCGCCAGTCGCTGTGGGAATATGTCCGCCGACTGAACCGTGAGGGCACAACTGTCCTGCTGACCACCCACTATCTGGAAGAAGCCGAAGAACTTTGCGACACGATCGCGATCATCAATCATGGGATGGTCGCGGCCTGCGAGCCGACGTCCAAGCTGCTCGGCCGCATGGACCGCAAGGATTTGTGGTTAACGCTGGAACACGACCTTTTCCAGGTGCCCGTGGCGCTGGACCGGTTCCAGACGGAACTGCCGGAACCGCGGCAGTTGGTCGTGCGCTACCAGCCCAGCAGAGAGAACATCAACGATGTCCTCGCCGCGGTTCGCGAGGCAGGACTTTCCATCACGGATCTCTCGACCAAAGAAACCGATCTTGAGGATATTTTTCTTCAGCTGGTCCAGGCGCCGCGTCCTTAGCATTTTCGCCGCGCTCATGGTGAGCGTTTGCGGCGTGGCCCACGCCGACACGATGCCGCGCCTCGACACCAGCAGTTTTGTTGCGTCGGACGGCACAGAAATGCCGATGCGGAGCTGGCTGCCCAAGGGAAAACCAAAAGCGGTCATCGCCGCCCTGCATGGCTTCGCGGACTACTCCGCCGCTTTCGCCAAGCCGGCAACCTATTGGGCCGCCCACGGCATTGCCACCTTCGCCTACGATCAACGCGGCTTTGGTGGAGCTCCACATCTTTTCCAATGGTCTGGCGCCACAACGATGGTCCGGGACGCCAAGCAATTCACCGCTGCGCTGCGCCGGCGTTATCCGGGCGTACCGGTCTATCTTCTGGGCGAGAGCATGGGAGGAGCCGTCACGATCGCGGCGACGACCGCCCACGATCCGGCAGAAGCGGATGGCGCGATCCTGGTCGCACCCGCCGTATGGGAGCATAATTTCATGGGTGCGATCGAACGCGCGGCCCTGTCGATCGCCCAGCATACGGTCCCGGGCTTGTGGCTGGAACCGCCGCGCGGCCTCAACATCCATCCGTCGGACAATATCGAGATGCTGCGCGCGATGGCCCGCGATTCGCTGGTCCAGTTCGGCGCGCGCGCGGACACGACAGCCGGCTTGATGGATCTGATGGATGATGCCGGCGCATCCGTGCGCGACATCAAGCTGCCCACGCTCGTCCTGTTCGGGGCGCATGAGGAAGTATTGCCCAAGGCGGCTGTCGATTCCTTTCTAAAGCACCTGCCGGCAACGAATGTGCGCGTCGTTTACTATCCCGAAGGCTATCACATGCTGCTGCGCGACCTGCACGGCGACATCGTGTGGAAAGACGTAATGGCCTGGGCGCTCGACCGTTCAGCAAAGCTGGCAAGCGGCGACGAGTGCGCTGAAAAAGCCGAGACGGCTGCTCCCTGCAAAACGCGTTGACAGGTGGGGTTTCCTGCTGAACGCCTTTAGGTTAGAAGTTGCGTCCCCATGCGCTGCACCCGTAGCTCAGCTGGATAGAGCGCTGCCCTCCGAAGGCAGAGGTCACAGGTTCGAATCCTGTCGGGTGCGCCAAAAACCGCAGAAACCATCATTTTCTAAAGTCACCAAAATCGCGGCAGCGGTCATTCGCGCACAAACGAGAATCGACTTAAAAGCGTAACGCGATGCGGGTTACGCTAAAGCAACATCGAAAATCCTTGCGGCTCAACAACAAGGCCAGCCGTTCATACCGGCAGGTCGACAGCGGAAGCGTCACCTAAGACCGAGCCGCCGTCGCAACTGACGATGGATCCCGTCATGTATCGCGCGTTGTCGCTCGACAGGTACAAAGCCAGGTCCGCGATATCGCGTTTGGTACCATATTCACGTAACGCCAATCGGGATTTCACCTTTGCCTCGGCCTCCGGCGACGAAGCGAGCCGCGCCATACCTTCGGTTCCGCCAATGGGACCGGGCGCGATGGCGTTCACGCGGACACCGGACGGTCCCCACTCCATGGCCAGGCATTTCGTCAGCATGTCGACTCCGGCCTTGGCCGCACAGACATGCGCCTGGAATGGAGTCGGCCGCTGTCCCTGGGGCGCGGTGATGGCGATCAGCGATGCGCCTGGGCGGCGCAGGAATGCGTAGCAGGCGCGAAACACATTGAAGGTGCCGAGCAGATCGATATCGACCACGGCCTTGAACGCGTTGGCCGACATGTCGAGCGCCGGGGCCAGGAAGTTTCCGGCGGCACCAGAGACGACGACATCGATTTCGCCCCAAAATTCATGGGTTTGCCGCAGCGCGGCCTCGGTCGCCGTATAGTTACGGACGTCGGCCGCGATACCGATAGCTTGATGCCCCGCCCCGACGAGCGCCGCCACCGCCGCGTCGACCTTATCCTGCTTGCGGCTCATGATCGCAACCGCCGCGCCGGCTTCGGCCAGTCGCTCAGCGATACCGAGATTGATGCCGCTGGAGCCGCCTGCGATGAATGCCGTCTTGCCCTTCAGGATATCGGAAGCGAACGCATCCATCAGCGGCTCCAATCCAGGTCGTCTTCGGACCATCTTTCAGTCGCCAGGCGTTCGGCACTGTCGGCCAGGCTGCCGAGTTCGCCATGAAGAAGGCGGAGGCGGTAAGTGAAAAAATGGAGCGGGTATTCATAAGTCACGCCGATCGCACCCTGGAACTGATGAGTGTCGTAGATGATCCGGGGGCAGGCTTCTTTCGCATAGACGGAGGCGGCCAAAGCCGCTTCCAGCGTGCCAAGCGCGGCGGCGCGGCGCGCCAGGGTCTGGATCGCATGGACGGCGACAGTGCATTCCGACAGCCGATGCTGCACTGCTTGATAAGCGCCTATCGGCTTGCCGAACTGGCGGCGGTTCTTAACGTAATCGACGATGAGGTCGACTGCCGCCTTGGCCGTCGCGCCGATCTCCACCGCGAGGGCGACATTCCACCAGAGACGCAACGCGGACGCCGCCCCGGTTCGGACGGTACCGGCACGCCTTACGCCAGGTTTGAGCTTGCCGAGCGGGTAGGCAAACGGCGACGGAACCGGATCCACCATGTCGGCGGTCACGAGAAGAATGCGGATGTCGTCGCCGTCCGCGATCAGCGCCGTGCTTCCCGCCGCCAGGAAGCGCACGGGTGCTTCCGCAGGCGCCTCCAGCAAGGCAACAGGCCCAGTCAAGTCCAGATCCAGGGCCCCACCGAGCAGGGCCGATCCGATGAATTCCACCGAATAAGGCAGCGCATGGACCGTCTCGGCGACCAAGACCGCATCGAGCGGGCCCATGCCCTCATAGCGGACAATGTCGCTGAAGCCGGCTTCCCGCAATTGCCTGTCGAGGTTGCAGCTGGTCAGCAGCGTCTCGCGCGTGTTGGGCGGCGGCGCGCGGAACGAGGCGACCAGCTTACCCACGGAATCGAGGAGCCCGGACTGGTCGGGATTGGGTGTCAGATCCATGGGTTACGCTTTCGGCATGTCGAGGAAATCGCGGCCGATCAGGTTCAGCTGAATCTCGGCCGCACCCGCGGCGAGGCCGGTCGATCCGGTCCGGCGATAGGTGGCGCTGACGAGATGATCCGTCCCCGCGGCGAGCTCGTCGTGCAGATAGGCGCTCAGGAAATCCGCCACGTACCGGTCGGCGTTGACCAGAGCATAGCGGGCGACGCTGGTGAACGCGGTCGGCGGCAGCCGCTTGGCGCGGGCGTCGATCACCTGCAGCGCTAGGCTGCGCGACGCGACCAGGGCGGCGCGCGCCCGTGCCGCATCGGCTCGGACGGACTGGCCTGAAAAACGGCCCTTTGCTTTCAGCAGCGCGACCGCACGATCTAGGCCGCGCATCGCGAGGGAATATCGCGGTTGGCCGATGCGTTCGTTGTGCATGATCTGGCGCACGATCTGCCAGCCCTCGTTCTCCGGCCCAAGCAGTGCGGAGTGAGGCACCTCCACATGGTCGAACACGGTCTCGTGCAGCGAGAACTCGCCCATGAAGTTCGGGATCGGCCGGGCCGTAACCCCCGGTATGTTCATCGGCACCAGGAACACCGAGATGCCGTGATAGCGGTCGGGCGCGGTGCGCGCGAGCATCAGGCAGAAATCGGCCAGGCTGGCACCCGAGGTCCAGATCTTGATGCCCTCGATCACATAGCCGGTGTCGGTCCGCTCAGCCTTGGTCGAGAGCGCGGCTAGGTCGGAACCGGCAGAGGGCTCGGAGAAGCCCTGGCACCAGATATGCGTCCCGGCGGCGATGCGGCCGATATGCTCTTCCTTCTGCTCTTCCGTCCCGAACTTGAGTATCGCCGGCCCGACCCAGTTGACGTTCATGTACTGATAGCTGCGCGGGTCGCCATAGGCGAACAGCTCCTCACCGAGGATCCAGTGATAATAGGGATCGAGATCCTCGCCGCCGTACTCGCGCGGCCAATGCGGGATCAGCAGGCCTTCGCGGGCGAGGAGCGGGCAGAAGGTCCGCGAGAATTCGGAGACATAGCGGGAACTGGTGTCGTAGCGCGATTTCGCCTCCCAATCCGACGGCAGCGCCTTGTGCAGTAGGTCGCGCACACGTTGGCGAAAACGGTTCTGATCCGCGCTCCAGTCGAAATCCATCTCGTCCTACTCTGGCTGGTCAGCGTTCGCTCAGGGCATTGTTGCTTGAGGGGCAAGGCTAAAACAAGTATAAGGAATTAGCAAAGTGCATCGCCGGGGAGGGCATGTTTTGAGGCGGCGGCAGGCGGACTTATGGGTGATGGGTTGAACGGCTGGTCCACTGCGTTGGGTTGGGCTCTGCCCGACCGGCTGCCCACCGCTGCCGAATGCACCGCGCGCCCCCTGCTCGAGCGTTGGGCGCGTGAGGCACCGGGAAAAACCTTCGTTCTGTTCGAGGACGGCACGCAATGGACGTTCGCCGAAACACTGCAGCAGGTTCGCCGGACTGCGGCGATGTTGTTTGGCGAGGGCGTGCGCGCCGGCGACCTTGTTCTCAACTGGCTAGGCAATGGTCCGGATCATCTGCGCATCTGGCTGGCCGCCAACTATATCGGCGCGGTGAATGTTCCCATCGCGACGACGGCACGCAGCGGTGAATTGCAGCATATCCTGGCCAATAGCGGCGCCCGCGTGCTGGCCGCCGAGCGGGCGCTTGCCGGTCAGATCGCGGGCCCGCAGATGAAAGCCCTCGAGACCGTGATCCTGTTCGGTGAGGGGGAAACAGTGCCGGTCCCGTGCCGGACGATCGATGGCTCGCAGGCCGCCGGCCGGTGGGACGACGCGCCTGTAGTCGACATCGAACCCTTCGACATCGCCTTCATCATCTACACCTCCGGCACGACCGGATTGCCCAAGGGAGTCCGCTCGCCCTACGCGCAATTCTGGACTCTGGCCAAGGCGCAGATCGGCTATCTCGGTGCCGACGACCGCGTGATGATTTCCACGTCGCTGTCGCACATCTCAACAGCGAGTTCGGTGTGGGCAACGCTCTATGTCGGTGCTTCGGTCGCGATGTTCCAACGCTTCAGCGTCAACCAGTTCTGGGACCGGGTACGCGCTGTCGGCGCGACCGCGCTACCGGGCCTGGGGCCGGCAATCATCTCGATGCTGCTGAAGGCGCCGGCATCGGAGCGGGACCAGGACAATCCGCTCAAGATCGTCAATGTCCGTGCACCCAACGCCGTCGTACGGGAATTCGCGGAACGGTTCGGCGTCGACTATTTCTCCGCTTTCAGCATGACCGAGACATCCTGCGTCACGATCTCGGCGCGCAATTCGACTGTCGAAGGCAGCTGCGGCCGTGCCCGGCCCGGCGTCCGAGTGCGGCTGGTCGATGCCAACGACGTGGATGTTCCGCAGGGCACGATCGGCGAGATCGTCCTGCGGGCGGACCTGCCCGGAACGCTGAATGCCGGCTACCACCGCGATCCAGAAGCGACCGCCCGCGCCTGGCGCAACGGCTGGTTCCATACAGGCGATCTGGCATCGCTGGACAGTGACGGCAACGTCTTCTTCCACGATCGCCTGAAGGATTGCATCCGGCGCCGGGGCGAGAACATCTCCTCAAGCGAGGTCGAACGCGAGGCGCTGGCTTTCCCCGCGGTCCAGCAGGCCGCAGCGGTCGGCGTGGCGGGCGCGTTCGACGACCAGGAGGTCCTGCTCATCGTCGAGCCCGGGCCGGGCCAGACTGTCGATCCGGCTGAATTGGCCGGCTTCATCGCCACCCGGCTCTCGGACTTCAAGGTGCCGCGCTATGTGTGTGTGCGGAACGACCTGCCTTTGACGACTTTCGGCAAGGTCCAAAAATATCGGCTATTGGCCGAGATCGATCTTGCCGCATGCTGGGATCGTGAACGGGACGCATAGGACGGAGAGAACGCGTGTACGAAAGCTATGAATTTCTCCTGTTAGAGCGGCGCGGGCGCGTCCTCGTGGTCACAATGAACAACCCGCCGCTCAATCCGATGACGCCCCGGCTGCATTACGAACTGTCGACGATCTTCCGTGACATCCAGCGCGACGACGAAACGGCGGTCGTGGTTCTGACCGGAGCGGATCGCGGTTTCTCGGCGGGCGGCAACATCAATTCGCTGATCGCCGGGCTGGACGACCAGGAACGCTGGCAGCGCGGCATCCGCGAGGTGCGGGAGATCATCTTCGGCATGCTCGACCTGGACAAACCGATCATCGGCCGGATCAACGGCCATGCGATGGGGCTGGGCTCGAGCCTGGCCGTGCTGTGTGACATCACCTTCGCGGTCGAGGACGCAAAGATCGCTGACACGCATATCAAATTGGGCTTGGTCCCGGGCGACGGCGGCGCATTGTTGTGGCCGACGCTGATCGGCCTGCCGCGCGCGATGGAATATCTGCTGACCGGCGATGTGCTGACGGCAAAGAAGGCTGCCGAGTTCGGGCTGATCAATCACGCCGTCCCGCGAGAGGAGTTGGACGAAAAGGTCTTCGCCCTGGCCGACCGGCTAGCGGTGTCGCCCCTCGGCGCATTGTATGCCACCAAGCGGGCGCTCGCCCTGCAGCGCAACCGCATGGTCAAG
>DATJHU010000022.1:0-19071 GCA_035493715.1 Alphaproteobacteria bacterium
TGCGCGGCGCGGCCGGGCTGATCGCCGCCAACCGCCCCATCCTCTATGCCGAGAACGACCGGCCGGAGAAGAGCGACGAATTGATCTCGCTGATCTGGTCGATGGACTACCGCGCCTTCTGGCACGCCCCACCGCTCTACAATCCGGACAATTATTTCGGCGAGACGGAAAACATCTATCCCAACATCTCGTCGTTCAACGTGCTGTGCCTGCCGCGCGAGGACCCGCGCGTGCTGGAGGGTTTCCAAGAGATCACGACGCTGGGCCGGCATCCTCTGGCGAAAGCGTGACCGTGACGGCCGACGCCGCGATCATCGGTTGTTTGTTGCCCGGTCCCGGCGACCGCCATACACTCTGTTCAATCAATGGGCCGTTCAAGCAACGGGGAGGATCCGATGTTCAAGCTGAAGATGACCGACAGCGAAGTCGTCGACGTGTTCACGACCATGACATCCAGGCTGGATGGCAAGGGCATCAAGGATGCCAACCGGCAGACAATGGTCAATCTGGCGGAACGCCTGATCAGGCTGGCCGATGAAGGTCACCCCGAAGAAACCGACGCGATCCTGGAGGTGCCGGCAAGCCAGTACACCGACCCGCAGGTCTTCGCCAACGAAATGGCAGGGATTTTCGACCGGACGCCCTACGTCGCCTGCCTGACCTGCGACATCAAGAATCCCGGCGACTGGATCAAGATCGACGAGTTCGGCACGCCCACCATCGTGACCCGCAACAAAGCGGGCGAGGTGAAGGCCTACGTCAATTCCTGCCGCCATCGCGGCGCGGCGCTGGTCTATGACGAACGGGGCTCGAGCCCCGGCTTTACCTGCCCCTATCACGCTTGGTCGTACGACCTGAACGGCAAGCTGTTGGGCATCAGCTGCAATTCCAGCTTCGGCGACGCCGACAAGTCGGACCTGGGGCTGGTGCCGCTGGACTGCACCGAACGCCACGGCATCATCTTCGTCGCGCCCAAGCCGGGGCTGAAAATCGATTGGGACGAATTCATCGGCCCGGCGCTGGACGCCGAACTGCCGCATTGGGGGTTCGACAAGGTGCAGGGCGACAAGGTCGGGCCCATCCCGCTCGACGGCAACTGGAAGCTGGTGCTGGAGACGTTCCTCGAATCCTACCACTTCAACTACGCGCACAAGGACAATCTGGCGCATTACTACAACGGCAACGTCAATACGGTGGACATGCTCGGCCGCCATCTGCGGACCTGCACGTCGCTGAACACCATTCAGAAAGACCTGCCCAAGCTGCCGGTCGAGCAATGGGTTCCGGAGAACTATATCCACGTCAAATACGTGCTTTTCCCCGGCACCGTGCTGATCAACACCGCCCAAGGAACGGAATTCTACCAGATCGTGCCGGTCGCGGTGGACAAGTCGATCGTCCGCCACGCCTCCTACAGCCGGACCGACCTCAGCGACCCCGTCAACGCCGCGATGTATGAGCGCGTATGGGAAAGCGCGCACACCGTCGTGCAGAAGCAGGACTTCCCCTATGGCGTCACCACCGCCCATGCGGCGCTGAAGGCCGGCGGCATTCCCAAGCTGGTGTTCGGCAAGAACGAATGGGCGCTGCAGATCATGCACGCCCAGATCAAGGAACGGATGGCCGAGGTCGGGCTTTAGGCCGTCAGTCCGCCGGCGGCACCGGGCAACTCAGCTCACCTTCCTCACAATGCAGCAGCGCCTTCAGGTCATCGATCCGTTTTCCGGTGAGGCGACTGCGGCATTGGATTACGAGAGTCGGATAGATACTGCCGCCTAGCGCATTGATCGCCTCAAAGGCGCACTGCGCGTCGCGAAAGCCGACCCAAGCCCGCTCGGCCGCGATAAGTTGCGCCGCGGCCTCCTTGTTGTCTTTCAGGCGGCTGGCGACCTGCTTATAGACAACGTTCAGGTCCGCATCGGTCTTTTTGAAGGCCTGTCCAAAACAGGTGTTCATTTCTACCTGATTTGCCGCCTTGCCGCAGTCTTCGGCGCTCGCGGCGGGCATGAACCCGAAAGTGGCAAGCAAGGCGAGCGCTGTAAAAATCCGCATCGGTTTTTCCTCGAAAGGCCGCTATCGCGGCGTCCGTGTCGACAGAATGATCGCGGAGCGCGTGTCGAGCACGCCGTCGGTGTCGCGGATCGCGTCCAGCACCTTGTCCAGGTCGGCCATGTTCGGCGCCTGAATGATGGCGATCAGGTCGTCCGTGCCGCTGGTCGAATAGAGCCGGCCGACGCCGTTCAGCCGCAGCAGATGCCGCTCCACTGCGGCCTGCAGCTTGGGTGACACACTGATCGAGACATGCGCCTGGACGCTGTTCTGCTCAGCCAGCGCGCTGGGCTTCAACGTATAGCCGGCTATCGCGCCGGAAGCCTCCAGCCGTTCGATCCGGGTCTGCACGGTCGAGCGCGACACGCCAAGACGCCGCGACAGCTCCGAATTCGACATTCGGGCGTTCTGCGTCAAAAGCTGGATCAGGCGCGAATCGAGTTCAGGGCCGAGCATGGTGTGAAATTAGCACCGGCCCGCCGCGTGCAAACAGAAATTAGGCCTGTGTCTTGAGCCCGGCCGCCTCAAGCCCGGCTTGGGCGCACAGTTCGTCGTTATCCGACAGGTCGCCAGTGACGCCGACCGCGCCGATGACGGCGCCTTCGGCACCCAGGATCAGCAACCCGCCCGCGGCCGGGACCACGCCATGCGGTGAGATCGATCCAAGCGAGGCGACAAAGCTCGGCCGTTCGGCCGCCATCTCGCCGATCTTGCGCGACGACACACCCATCGCCAGAGCGCCGCCGGCCTTGCCCGCCGCGATCTGCGGGCGGAGGGTGGAGGAGCCGTCCTGGCGCTGGAAGGCGATCAGATGGCCGCCGGCATCCAGCACGGTGACGCTGAGGGGCTTCAGCCCCAGCTCTTTACCCTTGGCGAAGGCAGCGGAAATCACGGTGTTGGCGGCGGCAAGCGTCAGTGCGGTCATTGGAAACTCTCAGGGCCGGAACGATTGCGCGCATCTGCGCAGAAGGCCCGCAAACCGGCAAGCATGATCGCGCCCGCCGAGTAGTCCCCAGACGAACGGCCTTACGCCGCGGCCGCGGTCATCTTGAAGATGCCCTGAGCGTTGCCGCTGTCGAATGTCAGGTCGAGCGTGTTGCTGCCCGGCAGTGCGTCGCGGCTGATGAATTCGTAGAACGAGCCAGGCACCGTCATCCGGACGACGCCGTCGACAGCCGTGCGGAAGCGCCGCTCGACCGGATCGGCCCGATAGGCGGTCTGCCGTACGCGGCCTGTCGAGGATATCTCGACCTTGTCCTTGATCGGCCGGCCGAGCGCGCGCTGCTGCTCCGCCAACGCCTCGACATTCTCGACCCGATCGGTGACGTGATTGAAGGCGTTGCCTTCGGTCGCGATCCACGCGGCCTCGGCCGACTCTTCCAGCAACAGGCGGTAGTCCTCGATGGCCGGCATTTCGTGCTGGCGGTCGAAGGCCGCGGCCAAGGACGGCAACCCGGCAACGGCCGTCGGCAATGGCGCCTCACCGGCGGCGGCGAGCGTCGCCAGCAACAGGCGCGCCTCAGCAGTCAGGGGGTCGCGCGAGCTGCCGAATATCTGCCGCGCTGTTGCTTGGAAAGCCGCTGAAAAGCGCTCGACATGCAGTTCGCTGACGAAGAATTGCGGGATCGCTTCGGGCAAGTCGTCGTGAGTATAGGCGCGGCCGGTCATGCGCAGACGGTCGAGCGGATAAAGCCCCGCCATGCGATAGCCCAGTGGCTCAAGAATCCGCGTGAAAGCCTGCTCACCCGCCGGAAGGGCGCCGGTTGCGCCGTCCGCGAAACGGATGGTACGCAGCGCGCCATGGTCGAACACGATGCGGCGGCCTGCAATGACGCGATTGGCGACATAGTCCGCGCCGCTGGGCACCCGCGCCAGGAGCCCATGCATCAAGGCGACATTGAGCGCCATGGCGACAACCGCGCGCGACGCAACCTTTCCGTCTCCGCGCAATGCCGGATCGATCTCGATCGTGTCCAGCATACGCGCCCCGGCTTCGTCGCCGAGCACCGAACTGACCAGAATTGAAAGCGTGTCGTCCTGTCGAATCATGACCGTGCCCACCGTTGCAGGTCGGCTGGATACAGTCGCCGCACGGTGGAGGGTTAGGACGCCATGTCAGAGGAGGAATGCAGGAAGTGAGGATATCCGCCGTAAATCCGCCTTATTTGCCGTCAACCGAATAGGCCAGGAGCACGTTGCCGGGCGCCTCGCCGATATAGCCGTAGCCGGAGTTGGTGTAGAGCACGCCGTCGGCAACCACCGGCCCCGGCCCGTCGATCGAGCCGCCTTTGCCGGGCACGCCGTTCACCGTGTCATAGGTCTTTTGGGTGTCCACGTCCCACAGCTTGCGTCCGTCTTCGCTCGCATAGGCGCGCATATGGCCGTCGATGGAGCCGGCGAAGACGACGCCGGGGATGGCGGTGGGCGGCGCGGTCTGGGCCGGGCTGCAGTGGGGATCGCCGTGGCAATCGGACGGCGGCGCATGCCATACGATCTTTCCGGTCGCGGGATCGAGCGCGAACAACCCGCCGCCGCTGTTCGGGTCCATCAGCATCGGAATGCCGATGATCGACGCGCGCCCGGCCTCGCCGGCCATGGCGACCTTGAACTTGAAGTCCGATACCGGGGCGTAGAGCAGCCTGCCGTCGGTCGCCATGCCGAATTCGATCCCGCCCTCGTTGCCGCCCTGGGCGATCCGGGTCTGCCACAGGATCTTGCCATCATTGTCGGGATCGACGCCATGGACGATGCCCGATTTCTGACCGGCCATCAGGATGCGCCCGCCGCCGGGAAGGTTCGAGAGGATCGGTGACGACCCGAAGTCGTAGTCCGGCCCATGCGGGCATTTCAGCGGCTCTTGGGGGGTGGAACAGGGCATGTAGACAACGTCTTCGCGTGTCATCTGCTGAACCCAGCGGACATGCCCGTCAGCCATGTCGAACGCCATCAGGGCATCCGTCGTCTTCGGTTCGGGCGCGGTGTAGTCGTTGCCGGTGCCGACATAGATCGCACGCTTGACCGGATCGACTGTCGGCGCGCCCCAGACCGAACCTCCGGACGGCCCCCAGATTTTCAACCCGGCACCCATTCCGCTGTCGATCGTGGGGCGGGCCTCGTCGGGGATGGTGAAGGTCTTCCAGATCTGCTTGCCGGTCGCGGCGTCGAGCGCCAGGACGCTGCCGCGGAAGGTGCAGCAGGCATAGCCGGGCCCGCCACCGGTTTCCTCACGCGAGGCGACGCCGACATAGAGCCGCCCGTCGAACAGGTTGGGCGCGGCGGTGATATAGGTCATTGGATGCGGGTCGGCCTTCATTTTCCAGACCGGTTTCCCGGTGGTGGCGTCGATGCCGTAAACCTGGCCGCGCAGGTCGCCGAAGAAGGCGAACCATTTGCCGGCCACCTGGCCGATCGAAATCGCCGTGCGCACGCCACCCTCGGCATCGAACTGCCATTTGATGCAGCCGGTTTTGGCATCCAGCGCGAATACCTTATCCGATGCCGTGCCAAAGAAAGCCGTGCCGGCCATAATCGTCGGCTGGCCATAGACGCGAATCACGCCCGGTACCGCGAAGGCCCATTTCAGTTTCAGCTTCGGCACATCGGCGGCGGTCAGGCCGGGGGTGGGTTGGTACCGGGCGTTGCCGGAATCGTTGCCCCAGCCGTTCCAGGAGGGGAGGCTCGCGGTTTTGGTGAGATCAACCGTACGGTCGGCGCAGAAGGCCTTGGCCGGCATGGCGCCGCCGGTGAATTTCTTGCCGGTCAGGAACGCGGCCACAGCCTCCATCTCGGCGTTGTTCAGTCCCCGGCCCACCGCCGCCATCGGCCCGTCGATCAGCGCCTTGACCACCAGTTCCGGCTCGAACGACTTGAAGGCTTCCCGACGCGGCGCACGCACATTGCCGCCATTGTGGCAGGCGGCGCATTGCTGGTTGTAGACCGCCTCGCCGTCGGGCGCGGCAAATGCCGCACGCCCCTGGAAAGCGGCAAGCAGAGCCAAGCCAATCAGCAGTTTCTTCACGAAGCTCTCCCCGGTACCGGCATTGTTCTTAGTTGCCGAACGCGTTTAGTCGCCCGGTGAGCGGTTGATGGCAAGTCTGCTGGGGTAGAGCAAGACGGACATATAAGGGGTAAGCGGCCACATATCGACGAATTGGAGGGCGGAAATCATAAGCACCCTCATCTGGCCCTTTGGGCTACCTTCACCCGCGAGGGCGGGAGAAGGCTTTCGGAAGCCTTCGCCCACAAAGTGGGAGAGAGTGGCGCGCAGCGTTGGGTGAGGGAGCAAAGGATTTCAATGCATGCGCCTTCGCCCCGCATCCGAAGATTGGATGCAGGTCGGACGAGATTCGAAAATCAGACGGAAAACACCGCACGAATTTACCTTCACACCGCCACTCAGGCCGGCGGCCCGCGATTGCGGCGGCCGTTTCGGGCGTGGGTACCCGGATTGTGCGGGCTGGTCGGGGGCTGGCGGAAGCCCTTGCGCGGGACCGTCGGCATGGCGGGGGCACTGACCGGCGATGTCTTGGCGGTAGGCTTTGCCTGCATGCCCGGCCGACGCGGTTTCGCGCCGTCGGGCAGACCGCGGGATGCCGGTTTGGCGGGGAAAGCGGCCTGAGCCGGCTTGCGATCCGGCGGCGGGGCGAACGGATCGTTCTGTGGCGGCTCGGCGCCCAATGTCTTGCGGATGCCAGCGACCACCTCGTCCAAGGGACCGCGGCGGTAATCGCTGCGATCCCGCAGGTCTTCGCCCTCACCCCGGCTATCGCGTTTGCGCTCGTCGGGATCGCGCAGATCGTCGAGATCGTTTTCATCTGCGTCGGCGAGCGGGAGCGCCAGACCGAGCCCGAATCTGGTCCGGTCGGGGCCGCGGAACAGCCCCCGCAATTCGAATTCCAGGACGACGATCTGGCGTACCGCGCGACAGATCCGATCGAACTGGGCAGCCTGGCCGTTCCGGCCCAGCAGCACTTCCCATTGCCGTTCGCGCGGCACGAGGTCGAGCGACGCGTCGAGCATCTCCATCCGCGCCATGCCCATGTTCCGCAGCCGGTCGAGCTCCGCCAGCCGCTGGCTGGTCAGCGCAGCAACCTCGCCGGTCGGCAGTTGATCGGGATTGGCGACGGCGGGACACATGACGAACAATATGAGAACATATTATCCCGCCGTCAAGGGGTTTTATTCATCCTACGGCGCCAGCCTAATCCCGAGCGCCTTCCAGCAGGCCCTTCAGGTTGCTGCTCATGATCTTCTGCTGATCGGCAGGGGAGAGGCCTTCCAACTCGCTCAGGAAATCCAACGGCTCGACCACGCCTTCAGGGTGCGGCCAGTCGCTGCCGAACAGGACGCGGTCGGCGCCGATCTGGCCGACCAGTTCGGGAACCGAATCCTCGTTGAACGGGGCGACGAAGAAGTGGCGCTTGAACACCTCGGTCGGGTGCTGCTTGAACATCTGCGGCATCTGTCCGTAGACGTGATCGAAGGTCTTGATCAGCCCGTCGACCCAGAAGGCGCCGTTCTCGATGGCGGCGATGCGGACATTCGGGTGGCGGTCGAACACGCCATGGCAGATCAGCGCCGACACGGTGTCGGCGATCGCGCGGTCGATGATGCGCATGCAGCTGGAGAACGGATCGGGCTCGAACGGCTTCCACTCCTGCCCGCCGGCCCACATCTGGGTGATGATGTCATAACCGGAGTCGGACGCGTGCAGCGAAACGAAGATTCCCGCCTCGTTGACTCTGGCCCAGAACGGATCGAACTCCTCGAAGCCCATCGAGCGGCTGCCGCGATAACCGGGCACCGGCGCCGGGCGGATGACGACAGTGCGCGCGCCGTTGGCCAGCGCCCAGTCCAGCTCCTTCACCGCCTTGTCGACCTCGGCCAGTGAGATGACCGGCGTCGCGAAGATGCGGTTCTGGCGGGCGAAGCCCCATTCCTCGGCCGTCCACTGGTTCAGCGAATGCAGCGCCGCGTCCAGCAGGTCGTGGTCATAGCTCATCCGCCGCTCGATGGCGGAGAACAAGGTCGGGAACATGATGGTGGCGTGGATGCCCTGCTCGTCCATCACCGGCAGCCGGTCGGCGCCGTTGCGGAAGGACGGGCCGGACTTGATCGGCGCGCCCGTGATCTCGCGCAGCGACTTCCCTTCCTGATTCTCGGCCCGGTAATAGGGCAGGTGCGCGCCGGGAGCGGCGACGACATCGAAGGTCGGGTTCGGAATGTAGTCGGAGATCTGCCCACCGATGGCGAGCTTCGTGCGGCCGTTCACCTGAACGAACTGCAATGCCTTGGCATATTTCTTCGGCAGATAACGCGTGATCGCGTCGGCCGGCTCATAGAAATGGTTGTCACAGTCATAGACCGGATATGGCAGCGCGTTCTTCATCGATCTCTCCCCTTGCCCGATAGTCCTAATATAGGACGACGGCGACGGAATCCCAACTTCGTTTTAACCAAGTGCTTGCTTGGTTTGCAACTGCCGAGCGGCGCTTTCAGGCGTAGGTCGGATTAGCGTAGCGTAATCCGACAACTGGTCTTTCAGCTCGCACCGGATGCCGCGCTCCGCACGGCCTGTCGGATTACGCTTCGCTAATCCGACCTACTTTGCAGCTTCGCGCGTCACGATCAAATTCAGGTGGCCGTCGACTCGCGCGGCGTAGCCGGGCGGGCATACGGTCGTGGAATCCGGCTCCTCGAAGATCGCGGGGCCGGCGATGCGGTCGCCGGCCTGCAGTTTCAGCCGGTCATAGACCTTGGTCTCGGTGAACCCGCCGCTTTCCGCGAAGTAGGCGCGGCGGCCGGTCTTGCATGCGCGGCCGGCATTGCCGTCGCCGTTCGCGACCTCGGGCAGGCGCGGCTTGCCGACAAGGCCGACGGCGCGGACACGGCAATTGACGATTTGGCAGGGATCGGCCGGGCGCATGCCGCAGGTTTCGAAATAGAGCTCGCGGAAGCTTGCCTCGGCTTGGCGGATGATCTCCAGCGTCATCGGGGCGTTGGGGACCGGGATCGCGATGTCCAGCGCCTGGTTGGCGAAGCGCAGGTCTATCGACCGCTCGATCGTGATGGCCGCATCCCCTTGGCCCGCTGCCGCCAGTTCGGCCCGGCCAGTGTCCTCCAGCCGCGCCAGCGCCGCGTTCAGCACGGCGCAATCGGCGGCCCCCGCCGGCATGATCGTCGTCGCGACATAGTCATAGGCCAGGTCGGAGACCAGCAGGCCGAAGGCCGACTTCACACCCGGCGAGGGCGGCACGACCACCGTCGGGATATCGAACAGTTCCGCCACCCTGACCGCATGCAAAGGTCCCGCGCCACCGAAGGCGGTCAGCGCGTAATCGCGCGGGTCGATGCCGCGCTGGAGCGTGACCACGCGGATGGCGGATGCCATATGCGTGTTGGCGAGGTCGTAGATGCCCTTGGCGGCTGCGACCGTATCCATGCCGAGCTTTTGCCCAAGTTCCCGCGCGATCGCCGCGTGGCTGAGTTCCGGATAGATCTGCATCCGGCCGCCCAGGAAATAGCCGGCATCCAGATAGCCGAGCACGACATTGGCATCGGTGACCGTCGGATCGGTGCCGCCGAAGCCGTAACAGGCCGGACCAGGCGAGGCCCCGGCACTGCGCGGGCCGACCTGCAGGAAGCCGCCGGCATCGACGCGCGCGATGCTGCCGCCGCCCGCCCCGACCTCGGCCAGGTCGACCACCGGCACCTTGATCGGCTCGCCCGCGTCGCGGCTGCCCGAGCTGGTCTTGCCGCCGACCCGGAAGTCATGGGTGATGCTGGGCACGCCGTCGCGGATGACGCCGGCCTTGGCCGTGGTGCCGCCCATGTCGAACGAGATCAGATTGGGAAACTCGCCGACCCGGCCCAGATGGGCGGAGGCGACGACACCAGCCGCCGGACCGGATTCGATCAGATAGGCGGCCTTGCGCGCCGCCGCGGCCGCGCTCATCACCCCGCCGCTCGACTGCATGATCTGCAGCGGGCAAGTGATGCCGAACTCTTTCAGCGCCGCCTCCAGCGCGCGCAGATATGTCGCCAGCATGGGGCCGATATAGGCGGACAGCACCGTGGTCGTGGCCCGCTCATACTCCAGATATTCGGGCCAGACCTCGGCCGAGAGCGCGACATGCATGCCGGGGAAACGGTCGCGGACCAGCCGGGCCAGCGCCCGCTCATGGTCGGGATTGGCATAGGAATGCAGCAGGCAGATCGCGACCGCCTGCGGGTCCTTGTGCGCCACCGCGTCGAGCGCGGCCATCGCCGCCGCCTCGTCCAGCGGCTTCAGCACCTGGCCGCGATAATCCATCCGCTCGTCGATCTCGACCACCAGGTCGCGCGGCACGAAGGGCGGCGAGCGCTCGTAGAAGATGTTGAAGCGGTCCGGCCCGACCGGCCGCTGCTTGCTGAGCAGGAAGATGTCGCCGAAGCCCTTGGTGGTGAGGTAGGCAACGCGCGCGCCTTGGCGTTCCAGCACCAGGTTGGTCGGCAAGGTAGTCGCGTGCACCAGGCGGCGCACGTCGCCGGGCTTGCGGCCGACTTCCTCCAGCGCCTGGCGGACCGCGGTCATCACGCCCTCGACCGGATTGGCCGGCGTGGTCAGCGTTTTCACATTGTGCAGCAGGCCGCTGCTGTCGTCCGCCAGCACCAAGTCCGTGAAGGTGCCGCCGATATCGACCCCGATATAGATGCTCATGCGCGGCGCAACGCCTCCGTCGCGGCTTCGTCGACCGCCCCCGTATCGCGATCGATGAATACGCCGTAGGTCTGCATCGCGTCCTCTTGCGTGACCAGCCCGGCCGCCACGTCGGCCGCCACTTTCGCCGGGTCGCGGGCGAAGGGTTCGCCGAACCCGCCGCCGCCCGGCACGCTCGCGGTCAGTACGTCGCCGGCCCTGACCTGATAGTTGGTTGCCTTGGCCGGCAGCACCGTCTCGCCCGGCTGCCCCTCATTCAGGATCCAGGCTCCGCCGCGCCCCGGATGTCCGCCGGCCGCGCCCTGCGGCTTGGACTGGCTGCGGTCGGTCGCGCGCAACGTAATCTGGGCGTCGGTCAGGAATTCCAGATCCTTGATGACGCCAGAGCCGCCCCGCCATTGGCCCGGCCCGCCCGAATCCGGCAGCAGCGCATAACGGTGATAGCGGACCGGATTCTGCCACTCATAGGCCTCGATATTGCGGTCGTAGCCGCCGCTGACGAAGAAGAAGAACGGGATGCCGTCCACCCCGTCATGCCCCGGCCGCCCTCCGGCCGCGCCCATGCTGATATCCAGCATCGCATAAGGCCGCTTGCCGTCGAGATGCCGCCCGTGCGCGTTCACCGTGTGGACGGTGGCTGACGCCGCCATCGTCTTGTCGGGATAGACCAGCGCGAAGGCGCGGAACATCGCGTCGATGATCGCCTGCCCCGATGCCAGCCGCAGGTTGCAAGCCGACGGATAGGCCGCGTTGACCAGCGTGCCTTCCGGGAAATGCGCATGCAGCGGGCGATAGAAGCCCTCGTTCATCGGAATGTCGGGATCGAGGAAGCAGCGCAGCGCGAACAGTACGCAGGACAGCGACTGCGAATAGGAGGCGTTGATCGGTCCCCTTGCCTGCGGCGAGGTGCCGGTGAAATCGACCCGGCAGTCCGAACCGTCGATCGTCACCGCCACGACGACCTCATAGGTCTTGTCCGGCACGACCCCGTCCTCCTCGACGACATAGCTGCCGCGATAGGTGCCGTCCGGAATCTGCGCGATGCCGAGCCTGACCAGCCGCTCGGAATAGTCCAGCAGCTCCTCGACGATGGCGCTCAACTGTTCGAAGCCGTATTTGGCGATCAGCTCGCCCATACGGCGCGCGGCGACATTGCCGCCGGCCGCCAGGGCGTCGATATCGGCGCCCAGCTTCCCCGGCGTGCGGCTGTTGGCGCGGATCATCCGCGACAGCGCCTGGTCCAGTTCGCCGGCATCGTAGAGCTTGACCGGCGGGATCATCAGCCCTTCGTGGAAGCACTCGGTCGCCGTCGCCGGCAGCCCGCCGGCCGACATCCCACCGAGGTCCGAGACGATCATCATCACGCCGCAATAGAAGACCGGCCGCCCCTCATGGAAGATCGGGCGGAAGGCGCCGACATCGGTCGGATGGATGCCGCCGCGGAACGGATCGTTGGTGACAAGGATATCGCCGTCGCGCAGCGTGTCATCGGCATGATCCTCGCGCACCGCGGCCAGCATGGCGCGCAGCGCGGAGATATGCATCTGCCCGACCTCGGTCTGCGCGATCACCCGGCCGGTAGCGTCGAACAGGGCGCAAGCGACCTCCGCCGACTGGCTGACGAAGGTCGAACCGGCGCTGCGCGCGGCGCGGATTCCCGCCTCCTGCGCCACCATGAGCAGCGCATTCTTGACGATTTCGCAGAGGACGGGATCGAGCGTGGATTGCATGCGTCGAGAAGCTAATGCGGCGTTCTTGTCTGAGCAAGCATTTGCTTGGTATTTTTTATTGCGACTGGTCCGGAGACGGGCGTATCCTTGAGCGCAAGTGGGAAGACAGAGGGCATCATGATCACCGTTAAGAAGCTGACGACGAACATCGGAGCCGAGATCCAGGGAGTGGATTTGTCCCAACCGCTTGCGCCCGACACGGTGGCGGAAATCCAGCAGGCCTATAACGACAATCTGGTGATCTTCTTCCGCGACCAGAAGCCACTCGACGACGAGACCCATATCCGCGTCGGCCGCTATTTCGGCACGCTGGATATCTCAGAGATCCAGCCGACCCCGCGCGAGCATCGCGAGGTCCTGGTGCTGGACCAGGTGTCGCCCAGGGGCGAGGGCGCCGATCGCTGGCACCGCGACCGCACCTATCTGGAGGCGCCGCCGCAGGGCTCGATCCTGCAATGCGTGCAACGCGCCGACCAGGGCGGCGACACTTGCTGGGCCAGCATGTACGCCGCCTACGAGGCGCTGTCCGAGCCGATGCAGAAATTCCTCGACGGACTGGAGGCGCGCCATTCGATCCAGCGGCTGGCGAGCTATAGCCGCAAGGTGCGCGAGACACTGGGCGACAGGCTGAAGACCTGGCCCACCACGATCCACCCCGTGGTCGAGGTGCATCCTGACACCGGCCGCAAGGCGCTCAACGTCAACGCCAACTGGACGGAAGAGATCGTCGGCATGACCTTCGCGGAAAGCGAGGCTCTGCTCAATTTCTTGTTCGACCATATCAAGAGCCCGGAATTCCAGGTCCGGTTCAACTGGAGGGTCAACGACGTCGCCTTCTGGGATAATCGCTGCGCGGTGCACTATGCCGTCGCCGACTACACCTCGCGCCGGATCATGAAGCGCGTGGCGCTCGTCGGGCATAAGCCGGTCGGGCCGAACGGATAGGCTTGACGCGGGCGGCGCAGGAACGGAAACCACCGGCACGGTGTTCCATTCGCGCAATAGACCAAGCCGATTCGAGGGACGAAATGCTGCCGACTGCTCTGCGCTACACGCTCGCCCTCTGTGGGGTCGCCCTTCTTGCCTTGCCGGCAATGGCACAGTCCTCAAGCGACGCGGCCGTGAGGTCTTATTGGACGTCGGAGCGGCTGCGCAACGCGATTCCGATGGACCACCATCCCGCCGCCCTCGGCGCGGACGGCCTGCCGGCTTCAGCCGAACCGAAGGCGAATATGTCGATACCGGACGCGATCTCGACCGGTCCCGAACGCGCCACAACGCCCAACCTGCCGGCCTCCAGCCCCGGCGCGCCGCCGTCTGCTTCCACGGCCGGACGGCAAAGCCAGCTTTATCAGCCGAAATCGACCGCGATGGCGTTCAGCGTCACGCCTGACGCAACGACGACGGCCTATAAGAAACCGTTCACGACTTTCCGGGTGTTCCCTAAAAGCGGTTCCACCGCCGCGGTACTGAACTTTCCTTACAGCGCCGTCGGGCATCTGTTCTTCACGGTTACCAGGAGCGGGGGTATCGACCCGCCCGGCGACTATCAATGCAGCGCCAGCGTCGTCAAGCTGCGCATCGTCGCGACCGCCGGCCATTGCGTCGGGAGCCCGAAGACCGCGACCGGCGGCAATTTCTTCTGGTACACGAACTGGCTGTTCATCCCGGCCGACATCAACGGCACCGCGCCTTACGGCAGCTGGACGGCATTCTCCAAGGGTGTGAGCGGACCCTGGTCCAGCGGGAACGGATCGCTTCCGAACTCTGAAGACTGGGGTTTCCTGGCGATGAATGACGGCGGCGACGGCGTCTCCGGTTCCAAGCTGGGCAATGTCACCGGAACGCTCGGCTATTTCACGCTGAGCCTGGCCTCGAACAACCTCGTTACCCTCGGATACCCGGCCAATCTCGATAACGCGGCCTATATGGAGCAGAACCAGGGAGCCACCGTGGCGGCGGGGAACAACAACACCTGGACGATCGGCTCGGCCATGGGCGCCGGTTCCAGCGGCGGCCCGTGGATCATGAATTTCGGGGAGGCCCCGAAATGCAACGGCCCGTGTCTTGTCGCGAACGGCAGCACCAACACGCTCGGCGGCAATTACGTCGTCGCGGTCGATTCCTACGGTCCCAGCAGCGGTGTGGGCTATTCCGGCGCGTCGCAGTTCAACACCCACTGGACGAACCTGCTGACGACGATGTGCGGAAAAAAAGCCGGCAGCTGCTGACCGGCCGCAATTTCCAGATCAGGCGCGGAGTTTTTTCAGCACACCTTCCAGGCCCGCAATATGCCCTGCCGCCTCCTGCGGCGAGACGCCCGGCACATGGACGCGCAGGTTCAGTGAATCGCTGCCTGTCGCATCCAGGTCGGCCAGCAGACTGTCGGCGATCGCGCCAGGGTCGCCCTCGGTCAGCTGGTTGGCTGACCACTTCGCCTGCGCCGCCTCCGACGTATAGCTCTTATAGAGATCGACCTGCTTGCCGTGGCGCTCGCCGGCCCCTTCGCCCACCGCGACGCGTCGCACCAGCACGACCGGCCCCATGCCGCCCGCGGCCCGGTACGCATCGGTGATCGCGCGGCAATGCTCGCGGGAGCTGGTGCCGGCGAACAGAAGCCCTGCACCGGCCGTCGCGGCGCGTCGGGCCGCGGTCAGACTCATCGCGGCGCTGATCACCGGGACCGGATTTTCCCGGCAGGCCTTGAGCGCAACATCGCCCGACAGCGGGCCGACATCGTCGCCGCGCAAGGCCGCCGTCACCTTGTTGATCCCATCGGTAAAGCGGACAACCAGGTTGTCCTTATTGGTGTCCATGATCGTGAAGTCTTCCTCCAGCGATCCTGCCGCGACGCCAAGGCCGACGCGCCCCGGGAAACGCGCGGCGAGCCAGGCCAACTCCTCCGCCACCAGCGCCCAAGGACGCAACGGCAGCAGAAGGGGGCACGGCGCAGCCCAGCCGGCGGGCATTGCCTCCAGCAGCCAGCCCGCCATCTGCACCGGGTTGGGCAGATAACCGCCGAAGCCGCCGTGATGCTCGCTGGTCATCACCCCGTCGAACCCGACGGAGGCGGCCAGCACCGCCTGCTCCCGCATCGTCCGGACGATGCGTTCGGCCGTCAGGTCGTTGTGCGGATAGAGCCTGAGTGAGATCGATCCGGCCGCGAACGGCGCGCTCACGTCTTCTCCGTCGGCTTGCCGTCGACCGCCTCGCCTTCGACGATCCAGCGCTGCCGCAGATCCTTCAGCCAGTCAGGGAACTCGATCGGCGGGTCCGGCAGCACGGTCGCCCCCTGCGCGTCGAGCGCCCGTTGGAACGCCTCGGGATCGTCGCCCCAGGACCGCGGGTCGCCCATCATCACCTCGAACAGCTTGGTGCCGTTCGGTCCGGCGACGAACGGGCCGAACGAGGCGCCGAACGGCAGCTCGACATGGGTGCCCGCCGGGCAGTAGCGATCGCCGCACCACATGTCACCTTCGATGACGAAGATCACGTGCGGGCTGTAATGCCCGTGCTTGCGGGTGACGATTCCGGGGTCCCACTTGGCGTAGAGCGACAGATATTGCGGGTCCGGGGAGAAGGCGAGCCACTTCTCCCAGATCGACGCCGTGGTGCCGTCGGCGCGGCGCACGCTGCGCACCTCCTGCCATTTCTGGTCGGCGTCGTCCAAATGCCTGAAGATCGGCGCCAACCCTGGCTTCTTCGGACTTGTCGCGGTCGACTCGCTCATCGCGTTTCCCCCCAAAAACCAACCAAAAGCTTGCTCGTATTCGTAATTGCCATGACACCTGTACGGCAAGTGGTTATCGTCGCCGCAAAGCCATGAATTGCGCTGAGTACGGGAGGAATCGTTGGACGAAGCGATAGCCGGACAGAGGGCCTCCATCTCTGGTTTCCGCGAATGGATGACTCTGATCGTCATCCTCTCCGGCGGGGTCATGCTGGGGCTGGTGGTGGCGGCGATGTCGCCGATCGCGCATGAGGCCTCGCTCTATTTCGGGAAGAAGGGCGACGGCGACCTGGTCGCGCAGATGATCGTCACCGTGCCCAGCGTCGGCATCATCCTGGGCGGCCCGCTCTGCGGCTGGCTGATCGATCGATCCGGCGCCAAGACTTTCATGCTGGCCGCGCTGGCGGTTTTCGGAGTGGCCGGATCGGCCGGGCTGTATCTCGACGACGCCTCGACCCTGATGGCCTCGCGCTTCGTCCTCGGACTGTCGACCGCCGGCATCGTCACCGCGATGATCACGATGATCGGCGAGCACTACACGCCGGAGCAGCGGGCCCGCGTGCTCGGCTACCAAAGCGGCAGCGGCGCCTTCATGGGCGTTCTGACGATCGAGGCGGCCGGCCGGCTGGGCGATCTGGGCTGGCGCACGCCGTTCGCGCTGTATCTGTTTGCCTTCGTGATGCTGGTGCTGGGCCTATTCTATCTGCCGCCGTCGGTGCGCCGGGTTCATGCCGCCGCAAAGGCCGCCCCCGCCGATTATCGCGGTCTCGTGCGGCTCTGGCCGGTCTATCTGATGATCATCCCGATGTTCATCGCGGTCTATATGCCCAACATCCAGGTCTCGTTCCTGCTGCGCGACGACAACATCGTCCGGCCGCTGACCCAGTCGCACGTGATCGAGACCGGCGCCTTCACGGTCGCGGTCAGCGCCTTCTGCTTCGGCATGATCCGGCGGCGGTTCAGCGGCGCGCAAACCCTGCTGGCCTGCTTCGTGTTCCAGGGCGCCGGGATCATCGTCATGGGCCTGTCGCACACGGCGCTGGGCATCGCGCTGGGCTGCGGTGTGCTCGGCATCGGCACCGGCATCGCCAACCCGCTGATCTCAGACATGATCGTCTCGCGCTCGACGCCGGAGATGCGCAGCCGCGCGATCGGCGCGTCCTATACCGCGCGATACTCGGGCGATTTCCTCAATCCGCTGATCATGCATCCGCTGAGTCTCGCACTGGGCCTGCACATGGCGTTCGTCGCGGTCGGGGGGCTGTTCCTGGCCGGTGCGGCCATGGCGGCAGGATTGCGCCAGACGGTGATGAAACCGGCGCCCGCCGAATAATCCTCTAAAATTTGATTTACCATCTCGCCTGCCCTGTCCGGCGGTGCTAGGCCTGGGAAACTTATCCCGGTCCGACTGACCGTTTCACAGGAAATCATCATGAAAATGCGTTTCGCCGCCACAGCCGCGCTGTGTCTTTTCGCCGGCGCCGCCCATGCGCAAACCGCCGCCGGCGGCGACGTGGCGCTGAAGTGCTCGGACTATATCGCCGCGGAGAAGGAAGCCGGGACATATGGCGTGTCGAGCGGCGACAAGGACGCGGACGCCTTCGAAAAGAAGGTCGTGGACTATTGCCTGGCGAACCCGAACGCCAGCGCGACGGAATTCATCACGAAGATCATGACCAAATAGGGTCCGTGCGCGGTGGAGGCCCGGGCTTCCGCCGCAGGGCGCCGGCGATCCCGCTGCACGCGCGATCGGCGCTCCCAAATCGCTTGAGTTCCCGCCATAGCCCGATAGGGTGCCCGTCAAACGCAACGGAATCGCCCGACGGGAAGCCATGATCAAGATCGAACAGCTGGTAGACAGCCACTATGCGCTCGGCGAAGGCCCGCTGTGGGATGTCGAGGAGCAACGTTTCTACTGGCTCGACTGCCACAACGACACGATCTATCGCGCGACCGCCGACGGCAAGGAGGTCGAAAGCTGGAAGACGCCGACGACGATCGGCTCGATGGCGCTGCGCAAAGGCGGGGGCGCGGTGGTGTCGCTGCGCAGCGGACTGCATTTCTTCGACTTCAAGACCGGCGCGTTCGACCCGATCGGAACCAACCCGGAAGCGGGCATGGAGAATATCCGCCTGAATGACGGCAAGGTCGACCACCAGGGCCGCTTCCTGGTGGGATCCTATGACGAGAGCATGTTCGGCCCGAACCCGGCACCCACGCCGCGCGGATCGCTGTACCGGCTCGACACCGACCTGACGCTGACCAGGCTGGAAACCGGAATCGGCGTGTCGAACGGCCCCTGCTGGAGCCCCGACGGCAAGACTTTCTATTTCTGCGATACGATCGCAGACGTGGTCTGGGCCTATGACTATGACACAGTCACCGGCACGCCCAGCAACAAGCGCGATTTCGCGCGCGGCTTCGGCAGCTACGGCATGCCGGACGGCGCGACGGTCGATTCCGAAGGTTATCTCTGGAACGCCTGGAACGGCCCGGGCCTCGGCGGCGGCGACGTGCGCCGCTATGCCCCCGACGGCACGCTGGACCGGCGCCTGCAGCTGCCGACGCACAAGGTGACGAGCCTGGCCTTCGGCGGGCCGAACCTGGATATCCTCTATGTCACTTCGATGAACTTGCCTGGCTTCCCCGAAGACCGTCCGGAAGACGGCGTGCTGTTCGCGATCACCGGGTTGGGCATGACGGGCGTGCCGGAGCCGCGGTTCGGGGGATGAACGCGTTGGATTTCGAAAAGCTGGACAACCTTTCGCGAAGTTTCGTGGAAAGTTTGCTAGCCGCCCTTCCCGACTTGCGCAGCTATATGAGGGCCGTCCCATCGCTAGATGGGCAACGAGCTTCGTTGGCCG
>DATJHU010000023.1:0-2222 GCA_035493715.1 Alphaproteobacteria bacterium
TTCGCCGAGGACGCGCTGCACGGTCTCGACCACATCGAGGGCTGGAATATCGCGCATGCAGCGGTGGTCATTCATGGTGCAGACCGGCCGGTGACAGGGCTGGCAGGGCACGGTTGTCTTGGTCTGGACGGTTGCCGCGAGACCGTTGAGCGGCGCCCAGTGATAGGGGCTGGTGGGGCCGAAAATACCCATGGTCGGCGTGCCGATCGCGGCCGCGATATGCATCAGGCCCGAATCGTTGGAGATGGCGACACAGGCTGCGGCCATTGCCAAAATGCCGTTGCGCAGATCTGACCCGGTGAGGTCGCGGACTTTGGGGCCGCCGGCGGCGACGATCTCCTGCGCCAGCGCCTTTTCGCCGGGGCCGCCGACCACCCAGACGTCGAGACCGCGTTCGGTCAGAAGCCGTGCCGCCTCCGGATAAGAGGTCCAGCGCTTCGAGGCGCCGACGGACCCCGGCGCCAGCGCCACCGCGGGGCCGGTTCCGAGCCCGTTGGCCTGCCGCCAGCGGCTTGCGTCCCCGGACGGGACCACAAGGTGCGGCGCCGGCCATTCCGGCGGCAGCGGCGCGCCGTCGGGAAGCGCCAGCGCGGCATTCTTGTCGATAAAGCGCGGCAGGGCCTTCTCGCCCCAGCGCATCCGGTTGATCAGTCCGAACCGGGCCTCGCCGAAGAAGCCGACCCGTTCCGGGATGCGGGCGAGCGCGGGCGCAATCGCCGCCTTCCAGGTGCGGGGCAGGACCAGCGCGGTAGCATAGCCCCGGGACCGCAATTCCGCCGCGAGCGCCCGCTGACGGGCCACTGCAAGCCGGCTGCGTGGCAGGTCCGTAACGATCCCCGCGCGGACGCCCGGCATGTAATCGACCAGGGGCGCGCAGAGCGGGGTGACCAGCAGGTCGACCGGCCGGTTCGGCCAGCACGCCTTGAGCACGCGCACCACCGTATGGCCGCGGACGAAGTCGCCGATCCACATATAGGGAACGATCAGGATCGGCCGGGTGTCGGCGGCATCCTCGATTGCGATCCCATGTATTGAATCTTTGTTCATACCTTATTTATCAGCCGCCTGGCCTACTGTGCATGGGGTTGATTTCGATGTTTTGTTTTCCGGCCCCGTCGGTAACCGCTCATTCCCGGCAGGTAAAGCCGCTGTTCGGCCTTCACCACGCCCCACGAGCCAAGTTGCCTGCGTCGCGGGACTGGGGCAAAGCTGGCAAACGCACAATCGAGGCAGGGGACGGCATGTTGCTGGTGACCGGTGGCGCCGGTTTTATCGGATCGAACGTCGTGGCCGCGTTGAACGACGCCGGCCGCGCCGACGTGGCGGTCTGTGACCTGCTTGGCCATGACGGCAAATGGCGCAATCTCGCCAAGCGCCAGCTCGCCGACTTTGTGCCACCGGCCGAACTGATGGATTGGCTGAAGGGCCGCAAACTCGACGCCGTCATCCATCTCGGCGCCATCTCGGAAACCACAGCGACCGACGGCGATCTGGTGATCGAAACCAACTTTCGCCTGTCGATGCGGCTGCTCGACTGGTGCACGGCCAATTCGACGCCGCTGATTTATGCGTCGTCGGCGGCGACCTATGGCGACGGCGCGCAGGGTTTTGCCGACGATCCGTCCCTGGAGGGGCTAAGGAAGCTGCGGCCGATGAATCTATATGGCTGGAGCAAGCACCTGTTCGACCTCGCGGTGGCCGAGCGCGTGGCCCGCGGCGAGCGGCTGCCGCCGCAATGGGCCGGGTTGAAGTTCTTCAACGTGTTCGGGCCCAACGAGTATCACAAGGGCACGATGATGAGTGTGCTGGCACGGCGTTTCGATGACGTCAAGGCCGGCCGCCCGGTGCAACTGTTCAAGTCGCATCGCGCAGGCGTTGCCGACGGCGACCAGCGCCGCGATTTCATCTATGTCGACGACGTCACCAGGGTGATGATGTGGCTGTTGGCGACGCCTGATGTCAGCGGGCTGTTCAACGTCGGAACCGGCACCGCGCGCAGTTTTAGGGACCTGATGCTGGCGGCCTATGCCGCGCTCGGCGCCAAACCCAACATCCAGTATATCGACATGCCCGAACAGATTCGCGGCAGCTATCAGTATTTTACCCAGAGCGAAGTCGATCGGTTGCGGCGCGCCGGATATAACGGCGGTTTCACGGCGCTTGAAGACGCGGTCGACGCCTATGTGAAGGGTTTCCTCGACCGCACCGATCGCTTCCGCTGA
>DATJHU010000024.1:0-4522 GCA_035493715.1 Alphaproteobacteria bacterium
CACTCGTTCACTATAGTTCAGCAGGCCTCTCGTCCCTTGCTGCGAGCCGTGAGGCCGCCGTCAATTTCGCAGATGTGGTGGCTGAACGCGACCGGTCCGCTAAGGAGGTCGCTGAACTACAAGCGGCAAACGGCATGTTTGCCGAACAGCTGGATATCGCACAGCAGCGCGCGACAAAGTTGGAACTGTGTGTCGAAGAGATGGATCAGTTGCGGACAGAACTCGCCGAATTACAGACGACAAACGCCTCGGCCGTTGAGGCGCTCGAGGATCAACTCGCGTCGTCTCGGACTCAACTCGCCTCGGCTCAAGCCGAGATAGAGCGCCTTAGGACCATGATCAATGAGTTGCATCGATCGAGGTCTTGGCGAATGACCCAACCTCTGCGCGCCGTGAAAGGTCTCCTGCACCAGCCGTGACCAGGTTCGACCTGTGCGCTCTATCGCTTGCGTGTCAGCCGGTCCAGCGCGGCCAGGTGTTTGCGGGCCGCCGCCGCACATTCGATCTCGATGGCGCGGTAGCGGGAGACCACTGCTTCCCCGAGTTCCGTCAAGGTCGCGCCACCGCCGCCGCTGCCGCCGGCGGCCGTGGTAACGACCGGGCCGCCCAGGGTAGCGTTCAACTCCTCCACCAGTTCCCAGGTCCGGCGGTAGGAGATCTTCAACATCCGTCCCGCCGCTGAAATCGAACCGGACCGGGCGATCTCCTCCAGCACGGCGATCTTGCCAGGGCCGATTCGCGCGCCGGATTCCAGGTCGACGCGGATGCTCAACCTGTTGCCGGCCAAAGGTTTATTCGGTTTCGGTGCCGCCATGCGGTAAACGAAACACGCCCCGATCGTAAGATCAATCCATGTCGTAACGGCGCCTCCCGCTGCTCGGGTTGCCGCTATGTACAATTGGCTATACCGTGCCCGACATGATCCGCCTTGCGCTATTCCTGGCCGTGATGTGCGTCGCGACGGCATCGGCGGATGCTGCTACCGTCGTCGATGCCACCGGGCGAACCGTCACGATACCGGATCAGCTCAGCCACGTGCTGCCGGCGGGCCCACCGGCAGCGATTTTGCTCGCTGCTATCGCCCCTGACGAGTCCATGGGATTTACCGGCAAGCTGTCCGATGCGGCCAAGATGGCGCTGCCTGTCGAGCTGGCCGGCCGTCCCACCCTGCCGCGCCTGACCGGCGGCCAGAACCTCGGTGCCCTGCATCCGGACCTGATCATCGACTACGGCACGGTGTCGCCTCGCTATGCCGACCTCGCGCGCGACGTCCAGGCGCAGACCGGCGTGCCGACGCTGCTGTTCGACGGCGCTCTGGACCACATCGCCGAGGTCGCCCGCTCGGTCGGGGCGATTCTGCACCACCCCGAACGGGCGGAGACGCTGGCGCGTATAGCCGAAGCGATCCTCGCGATGCCGGCCGGCAATTCCACCCACCGCACCGTCTACTACGCCCGCGGCGCCAACGGCTTGCTCGCCGCCGCGCCGGGGACGGATATCACAGCGATCTTTACGCTGATGGGTTGGAAGGTGGTCTCACCAGAGGGAAACGGAACGTTCAGGACCGCCGATGTCCAGCAGATCGCGGCCTGGGATCCGGATGTCATCATCCTCTCTGACCCGGCCGCCCGCGGCGTCCTTACCTCCCCGGACTGGGCGAAGCTGCGGGCAGTCCGCGAGGGGCGCGCGGTGATCGCGCCATCGATCCCGTTTGGCTGGATCGAAGAACCGCCCTCGATCAACCGCCTACTCGGCCTGGCGTGGCTCAAGGGGGCGGACCCGTCCGGCCTGGCTGCACTGTTCAATGCGTCGGTCTATGGGCGCGTGCTCACCACCGCACAGGTGGAAGCGATCACGGGCAACACGATTTCGTTTCACTGAGGTCTATCATGCGTGTGTTTCTGGCGTTTGTCGTTTCGTTCGTTCTGATACCTGTCATGGGATGGGCGCAGTCGGTGACGGTGTTCGCCGCTGCAAGCCTGACCGACGGGATGAAGGATGCTGCCGCTCTGTGGGTCAAGGACGGCCATCCCGCGCCCACGATGTCCTTCGGGTCAAGCTCGACGCTGGCACGGCAGATCGAACAAGGCGCGCCGGCCAACATCTTCGCCTCGGCGGATGAGAAGTGGATGGACGAACTCGCAAAGAAGGAGCTGATCGCGCCGGCGACGCGGCATAACCTTCTAGGCAACGAACTGGTGCTGATCGTTCCCGCCTCCCACCCCACCAAAATCGACATCAAGCCCGGCTTCGATCTGCTCGGCCTGCTCGGCCCGGACGGGCGGCTGGCCGTTGGCGACCCGGCGCACGTGCCCGTCGGTCTCTATGCCAAGCAGGCGCTGACGCGGCTGGGGCTGTGGGACAAGGTCTCCTCGCACATTGCCGCGACGGCGGATGTCCGCGCCGGCATGCTGCTGGTCGAGCGCGGTGAGGCCCCGGCCGGCATCGTCTATGGCACGGATGCCGCCGTCTCCAACAAGGTCGCGGTCGCCGGCGTGTTCCCCGAGTCGTCGCATGACCCCGTCACCTATCCCTTCGCCGTCATCAAGGCGGGCGACACGCCGGACGCGCAGGCCTTCCTGAAATTCCTCTCGGGCCCGGAGGTCCGCGCGATCTGGGTCAAGCGCGGCTTCAAGGTCGAATAGAGACCTGACGGTCAGGAACGCGCGGCCAATGTCAGTGGCTGCGCTTCCACCATCTGCATGCCGAAATGCGCCAGCTTGGCCGCGATCTCATCGAACGACAGGCGGCCACCGGGCTGGTACCAGGTATAGGCCCAGCTCACCATGCCGCCGATCGCCAGCGCGGCGACGCGGATGTCGGAAATCCGGAAGGCGCCCGAGTCGGCGCCCTCCTGCAGCAATTCGCTCAGGACCCGGTCGAAGCGTTTGCGCAACGCGTTGATCTCCGCGAGGCCCTGTTCCGACAGGTGCTTCTCCTCGCGAAAATACACCGCGATGTTGCCCTGTCGCTGCAGGATGACCTTCGTGAAGTTAGCGATCCCATTATATAAGCGTTCCGCGGGGGAGCCCGTTTCGGCCGCGGCATTGGCGATCGCGTCGAGCGACATCTCGATCGTCGGGCGGCACACCGCCTCCAGCAATTCCACCTTGCTGCGGAAATGCGTGTAGATGAACGGTTTGGTGACGCCCAGCTTGCCGGCGATGTCGTCAAGCGTCGTTCCGCTAAAACCTCGCTCGTAGAAGAGTTTCACCGCTTCTTCGAGGATTCGCTCCCGCTTGTAGGCTGTTATTTCGTCACGCATGCCGATCTGCCGTGGAAGTATGCCCACACAAGCAAGCTAGTTTAACGACTTAGGGCCGTTCGGTCCAGAACGGGGCGCGCGAGGCCCTTGCTCAGACCGGTTGGTCGTGGCCCATGGCCAGGAATTTCTCCCGCCGCTTTGCCCGCAGATTGGCTCCGTCGATGCCGGCAAGCTCCAACAGCGCCGCGTTCACGGCCACCCCAACCGCTTGCAGCGTCGCCGCCTTGTCGCGCTGCGCGCCGCCCAACGGCTCCGGCACGATCTGGTCGATGATCCGCAGTTTCAGCAGGTCCTCCGCCGTCAGGCGCAGCGCTTCGGCCGCCAGGTTGGCCTGCGTGGCGTCGCGCCACAGGATCGAGGCGCAGCCCTCGGGGGAGATGACCGAATAGATCGCATGCTCCAGCATCAGGATTCGATCCCCGGACGCCAGCGCGATGGCGCCGCCGGATCCGCCTTCGCCAATGACCGTCGCAACGATGGGCACCGGGGCTTCCAGGAACGCCTCGATGGACCGGGCGATCGCCTCCGCCTGGCCGCGCGCCTCGGCCTCGATGCCGGGAAAGGCGCCGGAGGTGTCGATGAAGCTGAGGATCGGCAGCTTGAACCGTCCCGCGAGTTCGGCGAGACGCCGCGCCTTGCGGTAGCCCTCGGGGCGGGCCATGCCGAAATTGTGCCGGACGCGGGACTCGGTGTCGGTGCCTTTCTCGGTCCCCAGCACCACGACGGGCTGGTCACGGAACCGCCCGAGCCCGCCGACCACGGCGGCATCATCCGCGAAGGCGCGGTCGCCGGCCAGCGGCACGAACTCGCTGATCAGCGTGTCGATATAGTCCTTCGCCTTCGGCCGATCCGGATGCCGAGCGACCTGGGTCTTCTGCCAGGGGGTCAGCTTGCCGTAGGTGGTGCGGAGTTGCTTGCCGGCCACGGCGGTCAGGCGCGCGATCTCGTCGACGATATTGATGCCGTTGGGATCGGACAGGCGCCGAAGCTCCTCGATCTTGCCTTCCAGTTCGGCGATGGGTTTTTCGAAGTCGAGGAAGTGATGCATGGGCGGGGGCCTTTACCACACTTCTCTGCTGAGAAAAGAGCGGGGTGCGCATCCGGGGCCGGCGCTTGATTCTTCGGCGATGGAACTTAAGTCCTCGACTCGGATTGTAGCCTTGGCTACATTCTATGGCTGAAGGTGCATTTCATGGCTAAAGCTTCATTTTCTGGCCTAGGCTGCGTCTCGCGTCCATGGCTGACAGCATGAGCGAT
>DATJHU010000025.1:0-26938 GCA_035493715.1 Alphaproteobacteria bacterium
CGACGCGGTCCTTGCGCTCCTTCACCTCGACCTCGGTCGCACCGCCGACGCGGATGACCGCAACGCCGCCGGCCAGCTTGGCCAGACGTTCCTGCAGCTTTTCCTTGTCGTAGTCCGACGTGGTCTCTTCGATCTGCGCACGGATCTGAGCTGTCCGGGCTTCGATGTCGCCCTTGGCGCCCGAGCCGTCGATGATCGTGGTGTCGTCCTTCGTCATCCGCACCTTCTTGGCGGTGCCGAGATAGTCGACGGTCACGTTCTCAAGCTTGATCCCCAGATCTTCGCTGATGACCTGGCCGCCGGTCAGGACGGCGATGTCTTCCAGCATGGCCTTGCGGCGATCGCCGAAGCCCGGCGCCTTCACGGCCGCGACCTTCAGGCCGCCGCGCAGCTTGTTGACGACCAGCGTGGCCAAAGCCTCGCCTTCGATGTCTTCCGCGATGATGATCAGCGGACGACCCGACTGCACAACCGCCTCGAGCAGCGGCAGCATCGGCTGCAGGCCCGACAGCTTCTTCTCGTGAAGAAGGATGTAGGGGTTCTCCAGCTCGGCGACCATCTTCTCGGCGTTGGTGATGAAGTAGGGCGAGAGGTAGCCACGGTCGAACTGCATGCCTTCGACGACGTCGAGTTCGGTCTCAAGGCTCTTCGCCTCTTCGATCGTGATCACGCCTTCGTTGCCGACCCGCTCCATGGCGCGGGCGAGCATCTGACCGACTTCGCTGTCGCCATTGGCCGAGATCGTTCCGACCTGGGCGATCTCGTCGTTGGTCGATACCTTCTTGGAACGCGACTTGATGTCTTCGACGACGGCCGCGACCGCCAGATCGATACCGCGCTTCAGGTCCATCGGGTTCATCCCGGCGGCAACGGCCTTGGCGCCTTCGCGAACGATCGCCTGAGCCAGAACGGTGCCGGTGGTGGTGCCGTCGCCGGCCAGGTCGTTGGTCTTGGACGCGACTTCGCGCACCATCTGTGCGCCCATGTTCTCGAACTTGTCGGCAAGTTCGATTTCCTTGGCGACGGTGACGCCGTCCTTGGTGATGCGCGGTGCGCCGAACGACTTGTCGAGGACGACGTTACGACCCTTGGGGCCCAGCGTGACCTTGACCGCGTCGGCGAGAATGTCCACGCCGCGCAGCATGCGGGCACGGGCGTCGACGCCGAATTTAACCTCTTTGGCTGCCATGAGATTGATCCTTATCTAAAGTATTTCAGGGGAAAGACGGTCCGGCTGATCAGCCGACCACGCCCATGATGTCGCTTTCCTTCATGACCAGCAGGTCCTCGCCATCGAGCTTGACCTCGGTGCCGGACCATTTGCCGAACAGGATGCGGTCGCCCGCCTTCACGTCGAGAGCATGGACCTTGCCCTGCTCATCGCGGGTGCCCGAACCGACGGCGATGACTTCGCCTTCAATCGGCTTTTCCTTGACGGTATCGGGGATGATGATCCCGCCCTTGGTCTTTTCCTCAGCCTCGATACGCCGAACAAGCACGCGATCGTGCAGCGGACGAAATGCCATTGGGTGTCTCCAATTTAAATTATGGGCTCATGCCCGGTAGCGCTGTTGTTAGCACTCTCGGTCATTGAGTGCCAGACAACTGCGGATGCAAAACCCCAACTTCAAGAGGTCCCGACGTAAAATTCGATAAATTCCTGCTTGTCAGCACTCGATTTCGACGGCTGCCGAAATTTGCTGCGCCGCACAGTCCATATTGTGAGCGCCGCGGCTTTACAGGCACTCTGTCCCGGTCGGGGCAGACCGACGGAGTCGGACAGGCTGACGCCCCGCTGGTTCACAGAGTGGGGTGTGTATGGCGAATCTCAACGTGCAACTCAACAACTATCGGCTGACCACGGCCGAGATCATCTATCACCTGCCCGACCATCCAGGCCTTCTGCAAAGCTTTATCTGGCAGAATTACGACCTCGCCCCGCGCTATCCCGAGCTGCACAAATTCCTCGATTTCTGGACCCGCCAGATCGAGGGCAGGCTGCATTCGGTGATCCTGGCCAGCCGGGGCATCGTCAGCGCCGCGGAGATCGCCTTCGCGGGAACGGAGTTTCGGCTGCAATAGGCCGCCGCACGGGCAGGGGCGCGAACTTTGACCGGCCGCAGGCAGAAGCCTAATCTCATACCATCATGTCCCAGTCCCAGCCCGTCAGGACCGCCCCGGACCTGCATCTTCTCCCCGGCCGCCAGACCGTCGCGGTGCCGCGTGGCGTGCGCATCTGGTTGTTCGTCATCGCCGGCCTGTGCTTCGCCATCGCGGTGATCGGTGCCATCACCCGGCTGACGGAATCCGGTCTCTCGATCGCTGAATGGAAGCCCGTCCAAAACCTGATCCCGCCGCTGACCACGGCGGAGTGGGAGCGGATGTTCGACATCTACAAGCAGTCGCCGCAGTACCTGCAGGTCAATCGCGGGATGAGCCTGGCGGAATATCAGGGGATTTTCTGGTGGGAATGGGCTCACCGGGAAATCGCGCAGCTGATCGGCGTCGCCTTCGCCGTGCCGTTCCTCTATTTCCTGGCGCGCCGCCAGATCCCCCGCCGGCTGGCCCCCTATCTGGTCGGTCTGTTCGTGCTCGGCGGGCTGCAGGGCCTGATCGGCTGGGCGATGGTGGCGAGCGGCCTGGTCCATCGCCCCTCGGTCAGCCACTACCGGCTGGCCGCCCATCTTTCGATGGACCTGACCATCTATTCGCTGACGCTGTGGACCGCCTTCTTCGTGTCGCGCCCGCGCGCGACGCTGCTCACGCCGGTCGGTGATCTCAGAGTCCTGCGCAAGCATGCCGCCCTTGGGCTGACGATGCTGGCGATCACCATGGTCTGGGGTGCCTTCACCGCCGGGCTACGCGGCGGGCTGGTCTACAACACCTTCCCGCTGATGGGTGGCGGCATCGTGCCGCCCGACCTGCTCGGCATGCATCCGTGGTGGTCAAATTTCGTCGAGAACCCGGGATCGGTGCAGTTCGTCCATCGCGTGCTGGCGATGACCGCCGGCCTGATCATCCTGGCCCTGGCGCTCCGCCTGCGCGGCAAAGGCATCGCCCCGGAACTGGGCAAGCTGGCGACCGCCCTGTTCGTGATCGTCGCCCTCCAGATCACACTCGGCATCGAAACGGTGCTGCACCAGGTGCCGGTCTGGCTGGGCGCGCTGCATCAGGCCAACGCCATCCTGCTGCTGGGGCTGATGGTGCGGACGCTCTTCCTGCTGCGTGTTCCCAGCGCGCCGCGCTTCAAGCCGAAGGTGATCGCCGGCGCGGTTCGGTAGTCAGCCCCGGCACCGCAAGCGCGCCACCAGCAGGCTGAAAGCCGCCGAACGCTGTCGCCTGCCTGGGTAATAGAGATGATGGCTCATCACGGCCCGTATCCTACACATCGATGATGTAGACGGCGGCGGGCTCTGGCATAGTTCGGCATCATGCTCGGTCCCTACGAATCACCATGACGCGCGGGCAATCAGTTCACGCCATGGTCATTGTGAACTGGCTCGATCGGATCGATCCAGGCGCGCATAAGCGCGTCAAAGGACTGCGCTTGGTGACCGCGTACGGTATTGCCGCGGCGCTCGGCTCACTCAAGGACATTGCGGAGGATCTGCCCAGCACGGCGGGGATCGGCACGCTCGCGGCCGGCATCGCGCTATGGGCCAGCGTTTCGGAAGGCCGAACGACACGTTACGAGTCCAGCCGCGACCTGGCTGTCCTGTGCGCCGCCGCCGCCCTGGGCGCGGCCATCGTGGCGCTGTTTTCTTCATGGCTGGCACGGGCCGGATGGGTCGGCAGCGAAGCCATCCTGATCACCGGTGCGTTTCTGGCGGGATATCTGAAACGCTACGGCGTGCTCGGCGCAGGCGTCGGATCGCAGATCTATATCGGTCAGCTGCTGGCCTATACCGCGCATCTCGGGCCATCCGACCTATGGGCGATCTGCCTCGCGGGAGTGATTGCGGCGGTGTCTGCAATCGTGCCGCGTCTGCTGAGCGGTCCCGCCGAACGGCCGGATCCGATCTCGCCAACCCAAGCGATGACACATTGGACGAGCAAGCTTTCCGCTGAATTCGTCATGGGACTGCAAGCAGCCACCGCGGCGTCGATTGTCGTCGTTCTGAACGCGGTCTTTGGGCTCATCGAGACCGAATGGGCGATTACCGCCTGCGTATATGTGGTGGCCGGAACGGCCTCCGGCACGATCGAGCGCGTACGGCGGCGCATTGCTGGCACCCTCGTCGGTGTCCCGCTCGGTTTGCTGTTTCTGCCACTCGCGGCGGATGCGCCGGTGCTGATCTGGACGATGGCGTCGGTTGCCATGATCATCTACGCGATGGCGCTTCCCAGGCGTTACGACATTGCCTGCGGCGCCTTCGCCTTCACCCTGGTGGTGACGCTAGCCGCAAGCGGCGAGCATTCGGTTCCAGTCCTCTTTTCGCGCGCCTGGGAAACGATCCTCGGCGGTGCATTGGGGCTGGCGATGAGCCTGTTCCTGTTTCCTTTGCGGCCAGTACCCGAACGCGAGCCTGCGGCTATCGGCGGTTAGTTCGCCAGCGCCCCGGCATCGACCGCCACGGTAGACCCCGTCATCAGCATCGACATATCGCTGGCACAGAACAGCACCGCCCGGGCGATGTCGTCCGGTACGCCCAGACGGCCGAGCGGCAGAGCGGCGCCGACTTCCTTTTCCAGTTTCTCGATCCGCTCCAGTTCGGCGCCGGTCGACTGCGCCTTGCGCTCGGCGATACCCGGCGTGGCGATGCCGGTCGGAGCAACCGCGAGCACGCGGATCTCGTGCTTGCCCAACTCCACCCCCAGGCTCTTGGTCAAGCCGACGACGCCGGCCTTAGAGGCGACATAGGCCGCCAGGCCCGGCCGACCGCGATAGCTGGAAACGGATGCGATATTCACGATGACGCCGCCCTTCGGCTCTTGCGCGATCATGCGGCGTGCGGCTTCGCGGCAGCCGAGGAACGTGCCGCGCAGATTGACGTCCTGGACCCTGTCCCAGACGTCGGCCAGAAGATCGACGGTCGGACTGCCGGGGAAGATGCCGGCATTGTTGACCCAGATATCCAGCCTGCCGAATTCGGAGACGGCGCGGTCCGCCAGGGCAGCGATGGCGCCTTCATCCAGGACGTTCAGCGCGATGCCGCGGGCGTGCCGGCCGAACGTCTTCTCAATCTCCTCTGCCGCGGCGACGGCGCCCGGCTCGTCCACGTCGCCGATCAGCACGGTCGCCCCCGCCTCCGCCAGCCGCCGGGCGATAGCCTGTCCGATGCCGCGCGCGGCCCCGGTCACCACGGCGACGCGCCCTTCTAGCGAAAGGAGTTGCTGCAGCGAACGGTCGGTGACGTCTTTGATCGGCATCGCGCTTCCCCTTATTGATTGCGGCTCAACCCTTAGCCGCCGACGAAAACCGAGACAAGCGCCGCGCGCTTGGGCACAGTAGCCGTCAAACACGCATTCCGTACGGAGCCGATCTTGACCAGACGCCCCAGCGCGTATCCCTTGCTTGTCGCGACGATCGCCGCAACGCTGGCATGTGGAGCCCCCGCCCCTGCCCGTGCGGCCGACACCCCGGCCGACCCGGCGATCGACCACAACTTCCTCGACCAGAAGACCGATCCCTGCAACGATTTCTTCCGCTATGCCTGCGGCGGCTGGATCGATGCGAACCCGATCCCGGCGGACGAATCTGCCTGGGGCGTCGATGGCAAGCTGCAGAACGAGAACCGCGAAAAGCTGCGCGCCATCCTGGAGAAGGCGGCCGCGCAGCCGACGCCGGAAACGCAGAAGATCGGCGACCTCTACGCCGCCTGCATGGATGAGGCGGCGGTCGACAAGCTCGGCATCGCGCCTCTGCAGCCGACGCTGGCCAAGATCGATGCGCTGACCGACAAGGCGAAGCTGTCCACCCTGGTCGCCGAACTGCACCGCGAGGGCACGGAGGTGCTGTTCGGTTTCGGTGTCGGCCAGGACGCCAAGAACGCCGAGGCCGAAATCGCGATCGCCTCGCAGGGTGGCATGGGTCTGCCCGACCGCGACTATTACCTGAAGACCGACGCCGACAGCGTGAAGCTGCGTAACGACTATCAGGCGCATATCGCCAAGATGCTGGCGCTGGCCGGCGAGAGCGAGGCCAATGCCACGGCACACGCCAAGACCGTGCTGGCGTTCGAGACCGCGCTGGCCAAAGGCGCGCTGGACCGCGTGTCGCGACGCGATCCGCAGAAGACCTATCACCTGCTGAAACGCGCCGAACTCGACGCGCTGACCCCCGGTTTCGACTGGACGGCCTATTTCCAGACCATCGGCGCGCCACCGGTCGAGGCGGTCGACGTCATGGAGAAGGATTTCTTCCCCGCCGCGGCCAAAACCATCGCCACGACCAGCCTGGACGACATCAAGACCTATCTGAAGTGGCAGGCGATCAGCGAAGCCGCGTCTTGGCTGTCCAAGCCGTTCGTCGACGAGAATTTCGCCTTCTACGGCAAGCGGTTGACCGGCGCGACGGAGATCAAGCCGCGCTGGAAGCGCTGCGTATCGCTGGTCGACGGTGCCATCGGCGAAGATCTGGGCAAGGCTTATGTCGCCGACGCCTACTCGCCGGAGGCCAAGCAGCGGACCGTCGCGATGGTCGAGGCGGTGACCCAGGCCTATGAGGAAGACCTGAAATCGATCGACTGGATGAGCCCGGAGACACGCGACAAGGCGCTGGTGAAACTGGGGCTGCTGGCCAAGAAGCTGGGCTATCCCGCCAAATGGCGCGATTACGGCGCGCTGACGGTTTCCCGCACCGACTTGCTGGGCGATACCTCGCGCGCCAGCGCGTTCGAGATGCAGCGGGAACTGAACAAGATCGGCAAGCCGGTCGACCGCGGCGAGTGGGAGATGACGCCGCCGACGGTCAACGCCTATTACGATCCGCAGATGAACGACATCAATCTGCCGGCCGGCATCCTGCAGCCGCCCTTCTTCTCGGCCAAGTACGACGACGCCTATAATTACGGCGCCACCGGCGGCAGCACCGTCGGCCATGAGATGAGCCACGCCTTCGACGACGAGGGCCGGCAATATGACGGGCACGGCAATCTGCAGGATTGGTGGACCAAGGCCGATGCCGAACGTTTCAAGAAACGCGCGCAATGCCTGGTCGACCAGTACAACGGCTATGTTGCGGTGGATAAGATCCACCTGAACGGCAAGCTGACGCTGGGAGAGAACGCGGCCGACCTCGGCGGCGTCAGGATGGGCTATGTCGCGCTGATGAAGGCGCTGGCCGGCAAGCCGATGGACAAGATCGGCGGCTTCACCCCGGCGCAGCGTTATTTCATCGGTTATGCGCAGTCCTGGTGCAGTGTGACCCGGCCGGAATCCATCCGCCTGCGCACCACAACCGATCCGCACTCGCCGCCGAAATACCGGGTGAACGGCATCGTGTCCGACACGCCGGAGTTCCGCGCCGCCTTTTCCTGCAAGGCCGACGCACCAATGGTGCGGGCCAAGGCATGCCGCATTTGGTAGGTCGCGAAGAGTTTGGCGATGACGGCGATTTCGAGGACGGCGAACTCGACACCGAAGAGACTGGCGCGGTCGGGATCGAGGCCGCTGTCCAGCCGCGGCTGATCGATATCGTCCTCGGCGAGACGGCGGCCGGGCAGCGCCTTGACAGGGCGCTGGCCGACGCCGTGCCCGATCTGTCGCGCGTCCGCATCCAGGCGCTGCTGGCCGACGGCCAGGTGACACGCGACGGCGCCCCGAGCAGCGATGCCTCGGCTCGCGCCAGGCCGGGGCAGCACTTCCTGATCGCCGTGCCGCCGCCGGTCGCGGCGATCCCCGAGCCGCAGGAAATCCCGCTCAACATCGTCTTCGAAGATGAGGAGATGTTGGTGATCGACAAACCTGCTGGTCTCGTGGTGCATCCCGGCGCCGGTAATCCCGATGGAACGCTGGTCAATGCGCTGCTCGCCTATTGCGGGGCGCACCTGTCCGGTATCGGCGGGGTCAGGCGGCCGGGCATCGTCCATCGGCTGGACAAGGACACCAGCGGGCTGATGGTCGTGGCCAAGACCGATCGGGCGCATTTTTCTCTGTCCGCCCAATTGCAAAGCCGCACCCTCAAACGCATCTATACTGCGGTGGTGTGGGGCAAACCCGTGCCATCAGCTGGCAGGATCGAGGGAAATATCGGGCGAAGCCCCAACGACCGCAAAAAAATGGCGCTGCTCGCACATGGCGGCAGAACCGCGGTGACACATTACAAAACCATACAATCCTTCAAGATCGCGTCGGTCGTAGAATGCAGGCTTGAAACAGGCCGCACGCACCAGATCCGCGTCCACATGGCGCATAGCGGATATCCGTTGGTGGGCGATCCTGTTTACGGTCTGAAGCGCCCGCCCAAGGACGCGCCCGCGCTCGCGCGGACGTTCCCCAGGCAAGCATTGCATGCAACCCAGGTAACCTTTTCGCACCCGCTGACGAATGAAGAGATGTGTTACAGTTCACCAGTGTCCGATGACATCGCCGCCTTGATTGCGACCCTGTCGTGAACAAACGGGGCGCCCCCCGCATTACCTAACAAGGGGCGCGCTTGTGGGCCCGAGCAAAAGGGCCCTCTCGAGGCAGTCACTATGGCTAATACGACCACAATTCCGGTCATCAATTCAGAGAGTAACCTCTCCCGATATCTCCAGGAAATCCGGCGCTTCCCGATGCTGTCGCCGGAGGAAGAATACATGCTGGGCAAAAGCTGGCGCGAACATGGCGACATCGACGCCGCGCACAAGCTGGTCACCAGCCACCTTCGTCTCGTCGCCAAGATCGCGATGGGTTATCGCGGCTATGGTCTGCCGCTCTCGGAACTGATCTCTGAGGGTAATGTGGGCATGATGCAGGCGGTTAAAAGGTTTGAGCCCGATCGCGGCTTCCGTCTGGCCACCTACGCGATGTGGTGGATTCGCGCGGCGATCCAGGAATACATCCTGCACAGCTGGTCGCTGGTGAAAATGGGCACCACAGCGGCGCAGAAGAAGCTGTTCTTCAACCTGCGCAAGCTGAAGGGCCAGATGCGGGCGATCGACGAGGGCGATCTGTCGCCCGAACAGGTCCACAAGATCGCAACCACGCTGGACGTGCCGGAGGCTGACGTCGTCAGCATGAACCGTCGGCTGTCGAGCCCGGACCATTCGCTGAACGCGCCGCTTCGCCAGGATGGCGACGGCGAGTGGCAGGACTGGCTGGTCGACGACAGCGATAGCCAGGAAATCCGCCTTGCGGAAAGCGAAGAGCTGGGCAAGCGCAAGGGCCTGCTGAACGCGGCCATGGGTTCGCTCAACGACCGCGAGCGGCGAATCCTGACGGCACGCCGCCTGCAGGACGAGCCGATCACGCTGGAAGACCTTTCGCAGGAATATGGCATCAGCCGCGAGCGTGTGCGCCAGATCGAGGTGCGCGCTTTCGAGAAGCTGCAGAAGTCGATCCGCAACGCAGCGATTCAGCAGCATCTCGACGCCTGACCCGCATTTCGATCGCGGTTAACACCGCTCTAACAACGATAAAGCGCCGGTCCGATTTCGGGCCGGCGCTTTTTTTATGGAAAAATCTGGGCGAGCCTGTAAAGAACCCAGGAAAACCGCCTCTATACTTCGGCGGCCGTTGGCCGACCGCCCGGATTATATAATAGTTCAACGGCCCAGGTACCTTGTCTCCCGTAATCGGATAAATGTGACCGATATCGCGACGCTTTCGAAACCAGTCCTGCAGCGCGCGTTCGCTCAATTCATGCGCCAGTACGAGACAGTTCGCGAAACGCAGAGCGCGTTATTGGATGAGATTGTCCGCCGCAACAGCGGCACCGCGTTCGGGCGGGATCACGGCTTTCGCGATATCAAGGCTGTCGCCGATTTTCGGCGCAACGTCCCCGTCCGCCAATGGACCGAACTCAGCCCCTATGCCGACCGCGTGGTCGCCGGCGAGCAACAGGTGCTGACCGCCGATCCGCCGGTGATGTATCACTGGACCAGCGGCACGACCGGCACGCCGAAGATGATCCCCGTCACCCGCGCCTGCGGGGCCGCAACCAGCACCACGCTGCGGGCTTGGCTGTGCAAGGCGCTGCTGGACAATCCCAAGCTGTTGAAAGGGCGCGCCTTCGCGCTGCTCAATGCAGGAGTCGATGCCTATACCGACGCGGGAATCCCTTACGGGTCGATATCGGGGAACTTCTATTTCCGCATGCCGCGGCTGATGCGGCAGGCTTATTCCAATTCGTACGATGTCTATCACATCGAGGATCTGGCCTCCCGCCACTACACCTTGCTCCGCTTCGCCCTTGAACACGATTGCAGCTTCCTGATGAGCGGCAATCCCGCCGGCTTCCGTGCGATCTTCGAGCTGGGCGACCGAATGTCGGAACTGCTGATACGCGACATCCACGACGGCACGCTGTCCAATCGGTTCAAGGTGCCCGCCCATGTTCGCGCGGCCGCGATCAGCGATCTCAATCCCAACCCCGCGCGCGCCCGCAAACTGGCCAAGGCAAAGGAACAGTCCGGTCGCCTGCGCCCCGCCGACTATTGGCCAAATCTTCAGGTCATTGCCTGTTGGCTCGGCGGCTCCATGGGGCATTTCGCGCCGGCGCTGCGCGATTGGGCCGGCGAGGCTTTCCATTATCGCGACATCGGCTATATGGCCAGCGAAGGCGTCTTCTCGATCCCGTTGGACAACGACACCCCCGACAGCATGCTGGCGCTCCATTCATCCGTGTTCGAGTTCATTCCGGAGGCCGAATTCGGGCGACCTGACTCGACCGTGCTGATGGCGCACGAGTTGGAGGCGGGGCAGAACTATCAGGTCGTGCTGACGACGACCGGCGGGCTTTACCGTTACGCGATCAACGATGTCGTACGCGTCAGCGAAATGCGCGGCAACGCGCCCCTGATCCGCTTCCTGTATAAGGGCGGCAACGTCCAGAACCTGCAGGGCGAGATGGTCAGCGTCGATCATGTGATGGCGGCGCTGAACGCAGCGATCGGCCCGCTGGGCGTCACTCTGCGCCACTTCCAGGTGCTGGCCGACCTGCCGGCCCGCCGCTATGTCCTGCATCTGGAGCCGACCGAGACATTGTCGCATGAGACGCTGACGGCGCTGCTGACGGTCTTCGAACAGGAACTGGCCCGGCAGAACGTCAATTACGAATATTTCCGGGCGCACGGCTATCTGAAGCCGCCGCGCCTGCGGGTGATGCGCGAGGGCTGGTACGCCCGCATCATGGCAGACCATCTGTCCGGGGGACGCACCGAGGCGCAGTTCAAACCCTGGGTACTGGTGAGCAAGGCCCAGCACATCGACATGCAGGTCGACGAGGTAACGCTCGCGTCTTCGCCATCAACGCATTAAACCCCGATTCCCGCTTGGCCGGGGAATACATCGACAGGCTTCGACGCCGGTGTTGGGAGACTAGACAGTGGACGTAGGAATGACGCTGCCGGTGATCGAGCCGGGCTTCAACCGCGACCTTGTGCATCGTTGGGCGACGGAAATCGACCAAGGTCCATTTTCAAGCCTGGCGGCAGGCGAGCGGATGGCATTTCCCAACCTCGAATTGTTCAGCCTGATGGGCGCCTGTGCCGCTTGGACAAACCGGGTGTCGCTGATGACGACGGTCATCGTCCTGCCGATCCACAATCCGCTGGTTCTCGCCAAGCAGCTCGCCACACTTGATGTGCTGAGCGAAGGAAGGATCGTCGCCGGTGTCGGATCGGGCGGCCGCATCGAGGATTATATCGCGGCCGGGGCCGATCCCGCCGACCGCAAGATCGCGGAGATGGAACGACGGGTCTCCATCCTGCGCCGAGTCTGGGCGGGCGAGAAGGTGATCGACGAACTGAAGCGGCCGGTTGAACCGAGACCGGTGCGGCCAGGCGGGATTCCGATTATGGCCGGTGCGTTGGGGCCCAAGGCGATGGCTGCGGCCGCGACATGGGCCGATGGCCTGACGGCCTTCAGTTTTGGCCCGGATCCATCGGAAATCGAGCGGACGGTCGCGCTGGCGCGCGCGGCCTGGAAAGCGGCCGGCAAGCCGCCGCCGCGCATCAGCGTTGGCTTTTGGTTCGGCTTCGGCGACGGCGCGCGCGATCAAATGAAAACCCACCTGCGGCGCTATATGAATTGGATGGATCCCGATTCCGTTGAGACGATGATTCAGACGGTCGGGCTGACGGTGACACAAGCGGAGTTCAAGCTGTTCCTGCGGCAGCTCGAGGACATCGGGGTCGATGAGGCGTTGCCTGTTCCCGTGGACCTCAATCCCGATCAGGCAAGGCGCGTCGCCGACATAGTCGGGTAAAGCAGGTCACAGGCGCCTGAGGCAGATCGGGATGAAAAGCGCATAAGCCAGCGCAAGCACGAGCAAAGCGCCGTGCGGGTTCCAGGCGTCCAGCGTGAAGCCGGTCAAGACAGGCCCCATCATCCCGCCGATCTCATAGACCACGACGAAGGTTGCGTTGGCGCCAGGCAGCGCGGGGCCCTGGAAACGCCGGCCGAGCAAGGTCAGGCTCAGCGTATAGAATCCGCCGAGCGAGCCGCCCCAGGCGAACAGGAACGGCCAGCGCAAGCCCCCCATAGGTTGCAGGAACGGCATCAGGAGCAGCCCGATAAGCCCGACCGTAGAGAGCGCGATCAGCAGCCGCTCGCCGCCTCCGGCCCCTTTGCCGCGATCCACCAGCATGCCGATCGGCACCTGCAACAGCACGTTGCCGAATGCGACGGCCGACAGGATCGCAAGTGCGCGCGTCTCGGAAAAGCCGAGCCGCCGCACATAGAGCAGCAGGAAGGACAGCACCACCGCAATGGCGACGCCGGCGACCAGGGCCGCGCCCATCACCGCCGGCTGCTGCCGGATTGCCGAGAAGCTGTCCGAAGGCGGCGCTGGCGGCAGAACCGGGACCAGCCGGCGCGCCAGCAGGATCGGCAGGCCGGCGGCCGCGATCATCGCCGTGACGATCAGGAACGGTCGGTCGCCGTCGGCGCCGACAGCCAGCAGCAGCGGATAGGCGACTGCATAGGCAAGCCCGAGCGCGGCAACATAGAGGCCGATGACCTTGCCGCGATCCGCCTCTTGCGCCGCGATGTTGATCCAAACCTCGCTGATGACCCAATGCACGGCGATGCCGGCGCCGATCAGGACGCGCAGCGCGAACCAGGCGCCGAGGCCGTGCCATACCGGCAGCAATCCGACGCCGAGTGCCATCACCAGGATGCTGAGAATCAAGGCGGGAAAGGAACCCAATCGACGACCCAGCCACGGCGTTGCCAACGTGACGAGCAGGATCGCCGCCGCCCCTGCCCCGGTATTGAGCCCGATCCAGGCGCCACCATAGCCCTCGGCAGCCAGCCGGACGGCGATCAGCGGCGTCGTGATGGCAAAGGTCAGCGTCGAGATGAAGACGCTGACGATGACGGCGAAAAGGCTGAGAGTCCGGCCCGGCATGAGCAGGCTATAACGCGGGCAAACCCGCGAGGCGTCAAGGCTCGCCAAAAGCGGACGGCGGGCCCAGCCGAAGCTGTCCCGCCGCCTTACAGGCCGACGTTCCGGTCGGAACTCTCATTCCTCTTGGAATTACGGCCTCAGTGATAGTAACGAGCGACAGGCGGTCGGGTTCCAGGTAAGACTCATCGAGAATCGCCGGCATTAACGAGGGGCTTCATGGCATCGCGCCGGTCGGCACGGTTTCTCGGGGAAGATCGCTTTCTCATCATCGGCTTGGGCTCGACGCTCGTCTTCCTCATCTGGGGAGAAAAGCTGCTTGCCCATTTCTCCCAATCCGTCTGGCTGGTGGGGGTCTTCGCCTGGCTGTTCTTCAGCATCATGGGATCGGCGCTCGCGGTCGTCCGCCATGCCGATCATCTGGCGGCGCAGGTCGGCGAGCCTTTCGGCACGCTGATCCTGACGCTGTCGGTCACCTCCATCGAGGTGATCGCCATCTCGACCGCGATGCTGCACGGGCAGGACGACCCGGCGCTGGCGCGCGACACCATTTTCTCCGTCGTGATGATCATCATGAACGGGATGATCGGCCTGTCGCTGCTGCTGGGCGGGCTTAAGCACAGCGAGCAGTCCTATAATCTGCAGGGCGCGAACACCTATCTCGGCGTCATCATCCCGTTGACCGTGCTCAGCCTCGTGCTGCCAGACTATACGACGACGACGTCCGGACCGACGCTGTCGCACCTCCAGGAAGCGCTGCTGATCTTCATCGCGCTGGGCCTCTACGGCGCGTTCCTGGCGATCCAGACCGGCCGGCACCGCAGCTATTTCACGGACGAGGCCGTGGCGGCGCGGCATCCGCTCGAACAGCATTCGACGCGCCACCTGATGTTCCATATCGCCCTGTTGGCGATCAACATGGTGGCGGTCGTCATTCTGTCGGAATGGCTGGGCGAACCGGTCGATTATATGATCGACACGCTGCATGTTCCGTCGTCGCTGGGCGGCCTCAGCATTGCCGTCCTGGTTGCAATGCCCGAGGCGGTGGGCGCGGTGAAGGCCGCGCGCGCCAACAAGCTGCAGCGCTCGGTGAACATCTTCCTGGGTTCGGTGCTGTCGACCATCAGCCTGACCATCCCGGCCATGCTGATCATCAGCCGCGCCACCGGCCACAACATTGCGCTGGGCCTGGAGCATACCGATCTGGTGCTGCTGCTGCTGACATTGGCCGTCAGCATGATCACCTTCGGCAGCGGCCGCACCAACGTGCTGCAGGGGCTGGTGCACCTGCTGCTGTTCGTCGCCTATCTGACGCTGCTTTTCGAGGCCTGATCCCGGCCGGTTCAGCGACGACCCTTGCGGGTGCGCTTCATTGCATACATCGACCGGTCGGCGGTCTCGATCAGCGTCTCGATCTCGGTTCCGTCGTCGGGGAACACCGCCACTCCGATCGAGGCGCCGAGCGGCAGGGGGCGTTCCTCGAACGCGAAAGGTAGGCTGATCTCGCTTTCGATACGCTGAGCCAGCGATCTCGCGCTTTCGCGGTCGGACACATCGGAGAGGATGACAGCGAACTCATCGCCGCCCACCCGGGCGACCGTATCGGATTCCCGCGAGCCGCGGGCAATGCGCGCCGCCAATTCCCGGATCGCCGCGTCGCCGGCCCGATGGCCCAACTGGTCGTTGATCGGCTTCAGCCCGTCCATGTCGAGATTGAGGACACCGATCTGCGAGGACTGCCGCCGCGCCCGCGCCACGCTCTGGCGCAACCGGTCGTAGAACAGCGCCCGGTTGGCGAGCCCGGTCAGCGTGTCATGGGTGGCCCGATGATACAGCTCGCTGGTCTCGTGCTTCACGGCATGGAACATCGCCGCCGCGATCAGCCCGGACATAAGCTCCAGGATCTGCACATGCTCGGCGGTGAAGGCACGCACGGCCGGCGAAGCAATCTTGAGCACGCCGACCACGGTCCCGGCATGATTTAGCGGCGTGCAGACCATCGACCGCAGCCCGACCCGGCGGCACGCCTCGCGGTCGACCCGCGCGTCGGTTTCCGAATCGTCGCACTGAAGCACGCGCGCCTCTGCAACGCAGAGGCCGGACATGCTGCCCTCGCGCTGGAGGCGAAGTCCCAGCTGGCCCTTCGCCATACCGGCGGCGGCGCGATAGACCATGTCGTCGCCTTCGGACAGTTCCACGATAGCGCCGCCGGCATCGGTCAGGTGCTGCACCCGGTCGGCGACGAAATCGATCACGCCGCCGAGATCGAGCCCAAGCTGGGCGATCTCGGTCTGCGCCTGGATGATCTGCATCAGGATGGAGGGGGCTGCGCCGGCAAGTCCTTTATTCGGCGCGTACGCGGGCTCCATTGCGCTCCTCATAAGATTTTCTCTGCTCCGCGTGGGACGAGTCCGGCGATACAGTGTCGATCCCATAATAAACGCCCATCGTACAGTCGATAGGGGTACATGGATGAACGATGTTCTTCATATGACTTTGGAGAACGGATAAGTACTCAAAAGGCAAAGAATAAAATTATCAGTATCGATCAACCACCAACGGATCAGCCATAGGAAAAGATCACGTTAAAACGGAGTAAAAATTCAAGACGGGCAAGTACCGTAGCGACAGGAGAAGCACGCATTTCGAAGGGTCTGCGGCGTTTTGACCGAAGATCCCGGCCACCTGCATCGCTCCAGAGCGCGTGACAAAGACGATTGTGCGGCCCCCGTGGCAGCCTGTAACCTTCGCGACAGGGACCGAGCAAAACCGCGTGACAGCGAACCGCGATCCATGCGGCAAGAAGGGATATCACGATGCGTACACTCATCCTCTTCCCCATCCTTGCGGCGATGGCCGGCACTGCCCCAGCCAAGGCCACAACACTGACCACGATTTACGGCTTCCAGGGCTCGAGCGACGGCGGCTGTCCCACCGGGCCGCTGCACAAGGACAGCAACGGCAACCTGTTCGTTACTGCCGGCTGCGGCGGCGACAACAATAACGGTACGGTTGTCGAACTCATGCCGCCCGCCACCATCGGCGCGAACTGGACGAGCAAGGTGCTGGTGATGTTCGACGGCGCGCATCTCGGCGGCGTACCGGGCGGCGGCGTGATCCCGGACGGGCATGGCGGCTATTGGGGTACAGCCTATAACGGCGGATATAAAAGTGCCGGCACGGTCTTCGATCTTCGCCCGCCGACTGCAACCAACCTGAACTGGCGCCTGGCGCTCCGCTGGAGTTTCAAGGGCGGAATCTATGGCGCGCATCCCAATCCCGGGCTGGTGGCGGGCGGACCGAACACCGTCTTCGGCACGACCAACCAGGGCGGCAAGAACAACAAGGGCATCGTTTTCAAGATCGCGCCGCCCGTCTCCGGCAACACCTATACCAAGACGGATGTCTGGACCTTCACCGGCGGCAGCGACGGCGGCAACCCTGCCAGCGCCCCGGTCATGGACAGCGGCGGGGCGATGTACGGCACAACCACCAGCGGCGGGGCGCACGGGTTCGGCACGATCTACAAGCTGACACCGTCGGGCGGCAGCTACACGTTGGAGACGCTTTACGATTTTACCGGCGGCCTGGACGGCGCCGCCCCACAGGGGACTTTGCTTCTCAACGGCGGCAATCTTTACGGCATCTGCGAGGGCGGCGGCGCCGGCTCGCCCGCCATCGGCACGGTCTGGCGGCTGGTCGCGCCCAGTGTCATGCACACACCTGGCTGGGTCTTTCAAAAGATGTGGGGCTTCAGCGGCGGCATGGACGGCACCGAGCCGATGGCCGGAATCTCCCGCGTCGGCTCGACCTTCTATAGCAGCGGCTATTACAAGGGCGCTGCTGGGGCGGGTGCCGGCTATGGCGCGCTGATCGCCCTAGACCGCACAGGCCCGAACACCTGGGCTGAAACCAACCTGATCCAGTTCAACCAGGGCAACGGCGCCTGGCCCGGCGGCACGCTGGTCCCCGGCCCCTCGGGTACGCTCTACGGCTCGACCGTAGGCGGGATTCTGGGCTGGGGCTCGATCTTCCAGCTGACGCCGTAGCCCAAGCCTCCCCCCGCTGAAGGAGGGGGGCTTGGCTGCGGATCAAGAGCTCGCGCCGCCGTCGAAGACGATCTGGACGCGCCGGTTCTGCGGCTCGCGGACACCGTCCGCGGTCGGAACCAGAAGGTCCCGCTTGCCCTTCGCCACGATCTCGATCTCCGACGACGCGACGCCGTCCTTCTCAAGCTGGGTAGCGACCGATTCCGCACGGCGGCGGCTGAGACGCATGTTGTAGGCGTCGGAGCCGACCGTATCGGTATGACCGGTCACCGTTAGCTGCGTGACCTTGCCCGCCGAAGCGTTCTTGGCCGCCGTGTCGACGATGTCCTTGGCCTGGGGTGTCAGGTCCGACTTGTTGAAGTCGAAGAACACCAGATAGGACTTCGGCGCGGCCGGGGCCACAACCGGCGGGGGCACGTAGGCAGCCGCCGGAGCCGCAGGTTCTTCCGTAGCGCCGTATTTCAGGTCCAGCGTGAAGCCGACGCTCCGCGGTTCGCCGAAGGAGATGCCGGCGAACCCAAGCCCGCCGAAATCGATGCCGGAATCGCGCAGGTCCTGGTCAAGCAGGTTGGTGCCATAGACCTGGATTTCCGCCTTGGCTCCCGCCGACACCGGGATGTCGGACAGGATCAGGCGCGCCGAGAGCAGGTTCTGGCCCGGATCCTTGATCACGTTGTTGAACGGGTTGGCGTTGGCCAGGTTGGTGGAGAACCAGTAGCGCTCGCTCATCATCGAATAATCGACGCGCAGCGACGGTGCGCCCCAGACCTGCTCGGGGAAATAGTACTGGGCGCCGACATGGATCGTCCAATCGGGAACGTAGGGGAAGTGCGCGATCGAGGCGTAGTTCCTGATGTCGGTAACGATGCCCGCGTTGGCAGGGTTTTGATAGGGATAGTAGGTGTAGACCGGGTTCACATAACCGATGCTGCCATCCAGTGCGAGTTCCTTGAATGGAATGAACTGGCTCTCCAGCTCGAAGCCTTCGTAATAGGCATTGGCGTTGGTCGTGGTGCCGACGCCGCCGGTGTACTGGTTGACCTGCAGGTCGGCATAATCGGTGTAGAAGCCGGTGGCGTTGAACCGCAGCCGGTGATCCAGCCACTCCGTCTTGATGCCGATTTCGTAGGCCGTCGCCTTTTCCGGGTTGTAGACCAGACTGGAGGTGGCATCGGTGACACGGGCATTGAAGCCGCCCGCTTTATAGCCGCTGGAGAAGCGGACATAACCCATGATGTCATCGGTGAATTGGAAGTTCAGCGACGCGTTGTAGTTGAAATTGTAGTAGTTGACGTTGCCTGTGCGCTCGTCCCCGGTGCTGGGTGCTATGAGATCGATCGAGCGGTGATCGATCGTATAGCGAATGCCGGCCGTGAGCGACATCCTGTCATCCAGAATCGGCGGCTTGTAGGTCGTCTGGCCGTAAGCGGCATAGGACGCGCTGTTCTCCCGATATTTCAGTTCCTGGGACGGCGGCCCCAGATTCAGGCCGAGATAGGCCGGGTTGGCTACCCCGGTCGGGATTACGAAGGTGAAGTAATTCGGGTTGTCTTCGTGGACATGCTCATAGAAATAGTAGAGGCCGCCGACGGTGTTCCAGCGGTCGGTTTTCCAGGTGATCTGAGCCTCTTCGGAATACTGATATTGGCCGACGTCCTGGGGCGCATAGAACGGGCTCGCGTCGCCCACTGACACGCCGCCGGTCACCGGATTCAACAGAAGGCCTTTATAATGCGCGCCGTAGCGCGTCGGCTCCGACGCATACCAGTGCCGATAGGCGCTGATCGACTTTAGCGTCACCTCGTCGTTGACGTAGTAACTGGCTGTCAGCGAATCCCCGATCGTGGCGGAATGCTGATGCTCGCCTTGCTGCGGGAAGCGATAGAGCGGCAGCGTGCTGAGCCGCTTGCCCGACAGCACCAGCGGGTCGCCACCGAATAGCGGTGACTGGCTGAAATAGGCCTTGCTCGCATCGCTCATCGCCGCCAGCTGGAAGCCTTCGGGCTGGCCGTTCTCCGTGTCGTAGTCGAAGGAATTGACCAAAGTGAAGCTGTCGCCGAAATCGGCGCGGATCTTCGCCCACACGGCGTCGCTGTGCAGCGAGCCGGGGTCGTTGTAGTCGGACGCATAGGGGTTATCGACCCAGCCGTCGCGGTCACGGTGCAGGTAGGAGATGGTGGCCCGGATGGTGTTGTCGCCGTTGCCGAGATTGCCGGTATTGACCGTGGTGCGGGAGAACCAGCCGTCCTCGCTGCCGTAGCCGGCCTTCTCCTCGAAGCCGAAGTCGGCCGTCGGGTCCTTGCTGATCATATTGACCGCGCCGCCCGATGTGTTGCGGCCGAACAGGGTGCCCTGCGGCCCGCGCAGCACCTCGACCCGTTCCAAATCGACCAGGTCGATATTGAGGCCCGCATCACGGCCGAGATAGACGCCGTCGAGATAGACGCCGACCGGCGAGTCCACGGTCAGCAGCGGCTCCTGGTTGCCGATGCCGCGGATGGAGATGGCGACGTTGGTCGGGCCGCCCGCGCCCTGCGACAGCACGAAATTGGGGATGACCTGGGACAGCTGGGTCGGCGACTGGATGTTCATCCGCTCGATCGCGGCGGAGGTGATGGCGGTGACCGCGACCGGCACGGTCTGCTGCTTTTCCTCGGTGCGCCGCGCGGTGACGACGATTTCCTCGAGCTGGTTGGTGGCGGCGCCGGCGCCGGTGGCCTGGGCATAGAGCTTCGGCGCGTACGACACGCCGGCCAGGGCCATGACGGCGAGCGCGACGCGGCGGCTTACGGAGCTGTCCATCTTTTCCCCCTTAAAACCCATTGGCGAAAACGAACTGAGTTCGTTTCATTTTGTGAATCGAGCGTTCCCTATTGCCGTCCCGCCGTCAAGTACGATCGGGTAACGACGCCGATCCGACGGCCTGCACGTTCAGAAAGCGAGCGACACACCCAGGCTCCAGCCGGTCACGCCGTCGCCCAGGATGGCGGAGCTGCGGACGGTCACGCCCTCGACCCCGTTCACGACATCGGGGGCAAGCAGTTGCAGACCGCCGCCAAGCTCGGCGAAGCTGTTGAATCCGAACAGGTCGCCCGGCGTGTCGAGCCAGGTGGCGTTGGCGAAGGCCAGCCAGCGCAGCGGATAGGCGGCGATCTGCCAGTCGGTCGGCCCGTTGAACTCCGCCCCGCCGGTGGCCGCGCCGAACGCCCCGCTCGATCTCAGGCTGCGGTCGCTGGCGCCGACCGCGATGTCCTGGATCTCGTTGTAGCGCAGCTTCGCCTTGAAGCGGACATCGCCGTCCATGCGGGTTTCGTAGACCGCCTCCAGCGCGCCGCCGAGCATGACACTGTCGATGCTGGAATCGGCCAGGATGCCGCGCGTGATGTCGCGGAACTCCGCCTGGCCAGGCCCCTGGAGGGCGATGCCGCCACTGATATGGGAATAGCCGGCCAGCAGCACCGGCCGGAGCTTTACCGACTCGCCCAGCGGGATTTCCAACCCTGCGCCGGCCAGTCCGGTCCAGGAATCGTAATCGACCTTCAAGCCCGTCGGCTCGCCCGGCGACGGTGGCAGGCCGAAATGCTGGCTGGCGCCGAGATAGCCCGCCGTAAGCTCGACATAGGGTGAAACGCCCGCGAACGCGCCGCTGGCCGTAAACGGCTCAAGGGTGCGCGCGACCGGCACCTTATAGGCATTCAGATCCATGTCGCCGTAATAGGTGGCCGCGCTGATCCCCGGCGCGCCGCCGAAGATGGATAGCGTCTGCAGCGCCCGCCCGAGATCGTTCGCCTCGACCAGTTGCCGGGCGAGATCCCGATCGGACTGGGGCTGGTCGGACTTCGCCCGCGCGGTCCCGGCAACCGCGCCAAGGGCGCAAACAGCGACCACCGCCCGCGAGAATAACCTACCCACCATCGCGCATTCCTTGACGTTATCAGGTCATGCCGTTGATGTTATAGCGTTTCAATTCTGCCGTCTTCACCGATGGCCCGAAATCCCCTCAGCGGACCGCGTGGCCATTTTTCTCAATAAAGACCCGGGGGCGCCGACCCTACCCCGCATGCGCCAGGCGGGGCCCGCGCGGACGCGGGCGGAAGACCAGCTCGAAGGTGACGATCATGATCATCGGCAACACGATGCCCTCGATGAACTGGATGCCCAGCATGGTCCAGCTATAGTTCCGTTCCGACACGAAGATCTGCGCGTCGGGGATGAACAGGAAGGCCGCGCCCCACACGCCCCACCACAGCGCACTCTGCATCCCGCGCGCCGGATAGATGCGCAGGAACAGGTAATAGAAGAGCCCGATCTGGAAGACATAGGTCGAGAGCAGATAAGGCAGCATGGACGCCGCCTCGGCCGGGTCGCGGTGCGGATAGTCGGCGGGGGGATAGATACCGGGCAGCAGCTTTGGCGCGACCGTGCCGTGGAACGCCAAGTCGACGATCGCGATCACCAGCGAGACAACGATGGAGGTGGGGATGAAGCGCGCCCAATCCGTCTCCACCTGCGGCGGCTCGTCCACGACGCCGAGCGCGCGCGGCCGGTAGGCGAAAGAGAAAAAAGCCATCAGGATGATCATCATGGCGATACCCTCCGCCACCTGCATGGCGAGCAGGCCCCAGCCCATGTTCGGGATGCCGACGAAATATTGCGTGTTGGGCGTCATCACAAAGAACCCGCCCCACGCACCGAACCACAGCGCGTTGGCGAGCGTGCGCTGCCGATAAACGCGCAGATAGATGTAGCAGAAGGTCGGCAGCTGCAGCAGGTAGGTAAGCAGCAGGAACGGCAACAGCGCCTTCATCTCCGCCTCCGGCCGTGACGGATAATCGGCATACATGTCCGCCGCGACGGTGCCGTGCCAGAACACGTCCAGCGCGAAGATACCCAGCGCGCCCAGCAACGAGACGACCAGGAAACGCGTCCAATCCGTTTTCGCCCGCATGGCGACCCCTCCCTTAAATTTTGCCCGACGTTAGCATCGGATTTCGGCGGGGGTAATAGTTTCGTAAACTCGGCGTATACTCCCCGCCAGACACCCGAGGGAGGGGAGCATGCATAAGGGGATCGCGCTTTTACCGACGCTCGTTCTGCTGACCGCCTGCCAGGCGCCGGCCGAGCACACCGCCGCACTCTGCCGCGCGCAGGGCTATTCCGAAGGCACCCTCGATTTCGAAGCCTGCCGTCAAAGCATCGACCACGACGTGCTGGTCGCGCATGCCGACCAGGCGCAAGCCGAAAACGCGGCGAGAACGCCCAGCATGATCACGATGCGCCATTAGGCGCGTGCGGGAAGTCGAAACCCCTGCGCCCTCAAGCCGCCATATCGGCCTTGGTTCGCGGCATGCCGCCGGCCCCGTGGAAGCCCTCCGCCCGCGCCAAAATCTCGGGCGTGCGCGAGCGCGGGTTATAGAACTGGCTGACCCAGAGCTTCACCTTGTGGAACGGCCCGTCCTCCGGCAGTTGCATGATGTTGGCGGCCGGCTTCTTGTGAGTCCAGATCTCGAAATCCTGGGCGAAGGCCTGGCGTGACGCCTCCTGGTAAGCGCGGCCGACCGCGGTGTCGGCCTCGGTCGCCACCGCCTCCTGCCCCTTCACCATCAGCGCGTGCCACACCTTGGTCACCCCGTCCTCGACCGGCGTGTGGGCGATGATCATCAGGCTGTCCATCTGCCCGGTCATGGTGGATTGCATCACCCCGTGGCCCAGGTACCAGCTGTCGGTCTCCAGCAGCCCGTCGCCGTCGACCAGCGTGCGGCTGCGGCCGCCCTGGCGCTGGATGCAGATATGGCCCTTGATCTCGTCCTCGAAATATTCGACCGGGGCGGCATGGACCGGGCCCAGATGCGCCATGTCGGCCAGGTTGTAGAGGATCTCGATCGGGTGGGACGGCAGTTCGCCCATATGGTCGAATTTCCAGCGCACCCAGGCCGGGTCGTCCCACTGGGCGAACGCGGGCAGGTCGAAGTCCGGCGCCAGATCCTCGGGGTCGTGCCACATGAAGATCGCACCCGCCCGCTCCACCGCCGCGTAGGACCGCACCCGAGCGGCGGCGGGGATGCGCTTGGCATAGGGAATGTCGTCGCACACGCCGTCCGGTCCGAAACGCCAGGCGTGGTAAGGGCAGCGGATCGAATCCCCCTGCACCTGCGTGCCGTCGCGCACGATGTATGACGTGGTGTTCTTGCACAGATGCGTGCCCATATGCGGGCAATAGGCATCCAGCATCACGATCCGGCCGCTGGCGCCGCGGAAGATCACGAAATCGTTGGCGAAGAACCTGACCGCGATCGGCCCGGCATCGAGCTCGGCCGCCTCCGCCACCATGAACCAGCCGCGCGGAAAAACATATTCGCCCAGGCCGTAATCGGATGTCCTGCCCATGGTCCCTCCCCCGGGCGGGAGCTTAGAACCGGGCGGCGGGTGGCGAAAGGCTCTTTATGGGCGAGAGGAAAACGCCGGAACTTTCACCCGGGTTAGCCGCAATCCGTCGGCCCCCTGCCCTTTTCGATAAAGCGCGCGACATTATCGGCGAGCACGCCCACCGCGTCGTCACGATCGACCGGCAGGCCCGTTATGGCGAGTTCGAAGCAAAACTCGTTCAGCTGAACGAGAAGCAGGTGGCCCTCGATATAGGCTTTTTTGTCGGTTCCCGAGCTTGCCGTCCGGAAAGCCGGAATGGTCGCGCCGAGCCGCCCAAGCGTTCTGGCGTAGGACTCCGCCCGCAGCAGCAAAAGCTCCGGCTCCTGCCAGGTAATGCTCGCCATCAGCCGGATGACTTCGCGGTTTTTGGAAAACGACGACAGGATGCGGTTGATCCACTGTTCGATCTCAGGCCGCGTCGGATCGGGCGATTTTGCCAGGCTCGCGTAATCCTCGACCAGCAGCGCACCCGCGCGGGTGCTTAAAGCCCGCGCGATCGCGATCTTGCTTTCGAAATGCTTGTAGATCGTGACGCGGCTGACCTTTGCAGCGGCGGCGATATTGTCGATCGATGTTTCAGGATAGGTCTTCTCACGAAACAGCCGCGCGGCGGCATCGAGGATCAGCTCGACGCTCTGGTGCTTCTGGCGTTCCTGAAGGGTTGTGCGTATTCCGGAGGGGCGCCCGCGAGGACCGGTGTTTTTTCGCGCTTCTCGTGACAACCCCGGATCTTCCAATAGACACCGCCCGGATCTGTAAACAGGCAGTCAGCGCTGAGTCCTTCCGAAAATATCGTTCAGTCAGTGTAAGTTGAACAGCCTGTAACATCTACGCTTTACGGAGCGGTTTATTAATCGCCGTTCGCCCTTGAACACCCTCGCCCGCGAAGTGGGAGAGGGAGGGCCCCATTACGACAGTAATGGGAGGGCGAGGGGGCTTTGGGCTTGCACCGTGCAGCCCCCTCATCCGGCACGTCGTGCCACCTTCTCCCGCCTAGCGGGAGAAGGCTTTAGGACGTCGCACCGCCGGCATAGACGATCTGCACGCGGCGGTTCTGCGGTTCGCGGACGCCGTCCGTGGTCGGGACCAGCAGGTCTCGCTTGCCCTTGGCCACGATCGCGATCTCGGACGACGGAATTCCGTCCTTCTCGAGCTGGGCCGCCACCGATTCTGCGCGGCGGCGGCTCAGGCGCATGTTGTAGGCGTCCGATCCCACTGTGTCCGTGTGGCCTGTGACGGTCAGCTGTGTCACGTGGGCCGGCCCCGCATTGTGGGCGGCCTGGTCCACGATCTCACGCGCCTGGGCCGTCAGGTCCGACTTGTTGAAGTCGAAGAACACCAGATAGCTCCTGGGCGCGGCCGGCGGCTGGACCGGCGGCGGCACATAGGCGGCCGGCGGGGCTTCCGTCTCGGCAGACGGGCCGCCGAAGCGGTATTTCACCGTCGCGCCGAACATCCGGGGTTCGCCGTAGATCGTCGTGTTGACGAGCAGGCTGTGATAGACGTTGGCGTTGCTGATCCGATAGGTCTCGTTCGTCAGGTTGGTCGACCACAGGCTGATATCCAGCGGCTTACCCAAGACGTCGGCCCAGGTCAGATTGACGTTCAGCAACCCATAACTCTCCAACGTCGCGCCGGGATCGACGCCCGGCAGCTCGGCCGGGTCGGTGAACTGGCTGGCCGTGTGCGAATAGCTGGCGAAGAAGTCCAGCTCGCCCAGCTCGGCCGGGATGGGCAGGTCGATGTCCGCGTGGATGCTCCAGATATAGGGCGCCACATACTGCCCGGGCAGGCAGCTCATGTCGGCGGACTGGGTGGCGAAGCCGAAGGCCGCGGGCCCCGCCCGGTTGCCGTTGCAATCCACCTGGCCGCCGACATCGTGCACGGGGATCAGGAACTTCGTGTAGTGGAAGCCGGTATAGCTGAAATTCCCGCCCAGCTCGATCTCGGGGATCGGCCGGAACGACAGGTCGACCTCCGCGCCGTCGATCTCGGCGTCGCCGTTGACGACATAGGCGCCCGACGCCGTGGTCGCGGCGTTGAAGTCGCCGGTCGCGCGCTGGATGTTGCGGTAATTGGTGTGATAGCCCGTGGCGTTCAGGCGGGCGGGCAGGTTGGCGACCCGTCCGTTGAACTTGAAGCCGGCCTCATAGGTCGTGACATATTCCGGCTGGAAGGTCTCGGTCGTGGTGAACACGGCATAGGGGTTGAAGCCGCCCGCCTTATAGCCGCGGCTGGCCTTCACATAGACGTTCAGTTCCGACGTCACGCCGTAATCCAGGCCGACCGTCCAGGTCGGCGCCTCGGTGTCGAGCGTCGCGGCGAGGCCGCAGACCGATTGCGCGCGGCCGAGCGTCGTCACCTTGCTGTTGGCGCTGCAGGTGATCGACGAGCTGGGATCGGTCGAGCCGAAGGGCGAATATTGGAAGGCCGAGCCGACGATATGGTCCCACGAGTATCGCGCGCCGGCGGTCAGCTTCAGCCGGTCCAGCGCCGGGTCGAACAGGCCGAAATCGAGCGTGCCCTGCGCATAGAGCGCCTCCGATTCCTGCGAAACGCTCGACTGCTGGTAACTGGCCGGGCAGAACGGGGAGCCGGTATAGAGCGCGGGACAATAGAGCGTGGAGGTCACCGCCTGGGTGCCGACCGGCTTCTGGTCGAAGAAGAACAGGCCCGACGTGACGTTCACCTTGCCGTCGTACCAGTTGCCCTGCATCTGCAGCTCTTCCGTCACGACCTCGAAATTGTCGCGCGGTTCCTTTCCGGTGGTGCTGGCGTTCTCGTAATTGACCGGCCCCTGCCCCGGGATGGAGACCGTGCCGGGGGCGGGAACGGCGTAGTTGCTGTTGTCGTACTGCTGCAGGACGGTGCCGTCGCCGTCATAGGCATAGCCCAGCGTCATGCGCTGGAAGCTGACGATGTTCCGGACCGTGATCGACGGGTCCAGATGGAAATCGGTGGTGTTCTCGAT
>DATJHU010000026.1:0-8721 GCA_035493715.1 Alphaproteobacteria bacterium
AACATCGCCTTCCCCCTTGAGGGGGAGGTCGGACCGGAAGAGTTTGAATTCAACACCAAGGCACAAAGACACCAAGGCACGAAGTCTGATTGTCATCTTCGGAGCGAAGCGACAAAAATTGGGCTTTCCTTAGCGTCTTAGTGCCTTAGTGTCTTGGTGTTAAAAGGATTTAATGCGCTGGCGCGCGCCGAACGTGAAAGGGGAACGACCATGAACGTGCATACGATCGACTGGAACAGCATGCCATGGGAGCGCGTGCGTGAGGGCGTGGAGCGCAAGGCGTTTTCCGGCGAGGGCGCGACTGTGTCGCTGAACCGGCTGCAGCCCGGCCACGAACCGCGTCCGCACAGCCACCCGAACGAGCAAATCGCCTATATCCTGGAGGGCACGATGGACTTCCATATCGGCGAGGAGACCGTGCGCGTGTCCGGCGGCGGCCTGCTCGTCGTGCCGCCGAACGTTGAGCATTGGGGCGTCGTCGTCGGCGACGTGCCGGTCCTCAATCTCGACGTATTCACGCCCAAGCGGTCCGAATACGCCGCGTAAGTTTCCCGCCATTGCGAGCGCAGCGAAGCAATCCAGAGCAACAGGTACAGACCCCGCGGGTGGCCCTGGTTGCCGCGTCGCTCCGCTCCTCGCAATGACTAACCCTGCTTAACCAGTCACTCGATCCCAGCAACCTAACGATAGCGAAACAGGAGGATTCATGAGCAAACCCAACACGCTGATCTTCGTCGACCTGGCAGCGGACGATCCGGCAGCGGCCGGCAAGTTCTATGAGGAAGTGTTCGGCTGGCGAAACGACGAGAAGCCGCTCGGCGTCTATCACCGCATGGTTCCGGGCGGACAGTTCCCCAACCCCGATGGCAGCGACAGCGAGATCGGCAACCTGCATGTCGGCATCTTCAAGGCCGACAACGCCCGCCCGCATCCGAACCCGGCCGGTGTCGAGCCGCGCAACCTCGCCCGCAACAGCGGCCGCAAGCCGCGTGTCTGGATCCTGATCGGCGACGGCCAGAACTACGAAGACATTCTGAAGCGCGCCACCGACCGCGGCGCCAAGATCCTGTGGAAGGATCATTACTGGAAGGAATTCAACGGCTACAACCACGCCTTCGAAGACCCCTGGGGTAACGAGATCATCCTGTGGGGCAAAGCCGGCCCCGATCCGAAGATCCCGGCGAACTATACGCGGGAATAGTCTTTCCGCTGTGGATTAAGAGAGCCGGCGCCGCGGGAACGCGGCGCCGGCTTTTTTAATGCGACAGCGGCAACGCGGCATGTCTAGGCGACCGTCACCCGATCGCCGACCCGAACCGCGCCGCCTTGTTCGATGATCGCATTGACGCCCAGATAGCGCCGGCAATGATCGACCAAGGCGCGGGTCAACGTGGGTTCGGCCGCCAACGACAGCAGCGGCTGCGGCCGCGCAGGCATCGCGCACCGCAATGTCGGCGACTGGACGCGGATGACGGCATCGCCGATCCGCAGGCGCCGGCCGACCCAGCCTTGTTCCGGAAACGCATCCGGATCGGTGGTTTCCAGCAGCAGATTGGGACGAAACCGGCCGACCGCGGTGTCGAGACCGCTTTTCGCCGCCAGCGTGTCGAGCGTGGTTTGCGTCAGGACATGGATCGGGAACGCATCGACATAGCTGCCCGGCGGCGTCGCATATGCCTGCAGCTCGGCGATCCCCGGATCGTCCGCCGCACCGAAATCGGGCAGCACTTCACCGGCCTGGAGATTCAACTCCTCGGCGATGGCGGCGGCCGACCGCGCGCCCGGCAGCCGGTAGTGGTCGCGGTCGCTCGCCGGCCGGCGCCGCGACAGGGATGCGGGCCGCTCGAGCCTGTCAGACAGCCATGCGTCTATCCGCGGATCGTCACTCCTGCAGGCATCGCCGTCAGGCGCGGTGATAAGCACCGGGCTGACCGCAGCATCATAGGCGTCTTCTGTCGGCGGCGTGGCGTATTGCGCGCGGAACAGCAATAGCGACGGCCAGCGCTTCGCGCTTCGGATGACGGACCGGTCGCGATCGATGACCGCCCAATTGCGATCGCCGACGGGGCCAAGACGCGTGAACGCGACGCTGTCGAGACGCTCCCCGACCATGCTCTTGACGGGATAGCGGTAGAGCGCGGCCACACGAATTGATGACGCCATTGCTTCAGCCCTCATTCGCATCGGGAACGACGGAGATATAGCGCAACTCCCGTGAGGCAACGAGATCATCTTGTGGGGCAAAGCCGGCCCGGGGGCGAGGATTCCGGCGAATTATACGCGGGAATAGTCTTTCCGCTGGGTGTTAAAGAGCCGGCGCTGCGGGGACGTGGCGCGGGCCTTCTGCTGTTTGCCGGCGACGCCCCCCTTTCGGGATCCGACAAGACGGCGACAAATTCAGGGCGTGAATTTGAATACGGTGCCCTTGCCCCGCTGACCGCCGTCGTACCATACAGGTGCGTCCCCCCAAAGGTATCGGGGATATTGGCCAATTCGCCCGGTGCGCGAACTCGAACGTCGGTGAAGCCAACCGAAACGGCCAACGAGACAACCTCATCGGGCAAGACCGCGCGATATTGACCGATGAAGTGCCGATCTTCCCACCCTTCTTCGGTCTTTTGCGGGTCATCTCGGCCTCAAGTCGTTCCAGCAGAGGAGGCTTTTTTAGACTTCAGGGTGCCAATGTGGCAGCCTGACCCATCAAGTTCCAGGCAATAGCCCACCCATGCGCAGTGCAGGATTGGACGGTGAAGCGGGGGAGGGCGTCGGTGAGCCAAGCCTGCGGATCGACGTCGCTCTTGCCGGTAAAACCCGGACAATAAAAAGCCGTGCGTGGTTCTCGCCACGCACGGCTTATCTGGATCAGGCCGTCAGCTGACGGCTGTCATCAATGAGCGTCTTGCTTCAGATCGTGATAGTCCTGGCGCGTGTCGCGCTGGTCTTCCCGCGTCTCCTGGCTATCCCGGTTGGCCTCACGCGACCAATTCCGCGCTGCGCCATAGTTGCCGTTGGCCGCGGCGTGATTGGCGGCCGCCTTGTCGCGGTTGACTTCGTTCTTGTCCTTCTGCACCTCGCGCCAGTCCTGGTGGACCTCGCCGCGGTCGGATTGGACCTCGGTCTGAGCCAGCACTGGGGTCGCAAAGCCGATGGCGGCAATACCGCCCATCGCCAGTATCATGTGCTTGATCATCGTATATTCCTCTCGTTTCCGGGCGCTCGAACAAACTTGGTAAGTACTCGTTCCGACCGGCATTGCATCTAAGGAGAAGAACCAGTCGTATATGATATCGTTCCGAGATTTATTTTCTCGGATTCTATTCATACCGATCCACAAGACCTAATATTTTTATCGTACTTTAGTGTGAATTGATCTACCTAAGATTGCGGGGAGCAAGCTGGGAAAGCCCCCTCACCCACCGCTTCGCAGTCGACCTCTCCCCCTTGGGGCGAGGTAGCCAACGCGAGAGCTCGCCCCGACCTCGATGCCGCTGGATACCGCCCTGTTCTCAGGCTATGACGGTCGGCATCACCTTTTCAGCGCAGAATTTGCCCGGGCGCCGGCAATCGACATCTCAGGGGATCATCAGCCATGGTCACAGCCACCACGCCGTCAGGCGGTCTTTCCGGCCTCTCGGTTATCGTCACCGGCGGGGGCACGGGAATCGGCAAGGCATGCGCGGCGCGGCTGGCGGCGGACGGGGCGGCGGTCACCATCTGCGGGCGGACGGAGTCCAAGCTGGTTGAGGCGGCGGAGGTCATTCGGTCAAAAGCGGGGCATGGCGGCAGCGTTCGACATATCGTCATCGACACCACCAAGGAAGACGAGGTGCAACGGCTGGTTGACTTCGCACTGGAGGCGACGGGTTCGCTCAACGGCTTCGTCGCCAATGCCGGCGGCGGCGGCATGCCCGGGCCCTATCACATGCAGTCGCTGGACGAGTTCGTGCGGGTGCTGAACGTCAACGTGCTCAGCACGTTCCTGTCGCTGAAATATGCGGTGCCGCCGATGGTGAAGGCGGGCGGCGGGTCGTTCGTGGCGATCTCGTCGATCGCCGGATGCCAGACCCATCGCTATTTCGGGGCCTATACCGTGGCCAAGGGCGGCATCGACCAGATGATGCGCAACGCTGCCGACGAATACGGGCCTGTGCAGGTGCGCTGCAACGCGGTGCGGCCGGGCTTCATCGCCACCGAGATCATGGAAAACATCCCGCGCGACAGCGAGCTGTTCGCCAAATGGCTGAGCAACATGCCGTTGGGCCGGGTGGGCGAGCCGGAGGATGTGGCGGGGCTGGTTCGGTTCCTGATGGGCGACGATTCGCGCTGGCTGACCGGCACGGCGATCAATGTGGACGGCGGCAACACGCTGCGCGCCGGCCCGGATTTCGCGCCCTTCGTCGAGCCGATGATCGGCCGCGACGCGATGCTGGCGCGGAGCTGACGCAGGCGTCCGAAAGCCGAATGCCCCTTATCCGGCGCGCCTTGGCGCCCCCTCTCCTGCGTTGCGGGCGAAGGCTTTAGCTCGCCGACTTTTCGATCGCGTCCTGGTGATACCAGGCCCCAGCGAACGACGTGTCGTAGACGCGCTGCGCCGGGTGTTCGGTGGTGCCCTCGCCGGCAACGACGCGGCGGATGCGTGAGACGGGGAATTGATAGACATTCGCCATCTGGGTTTGGGTGCTCGTCTCCATAGCCGTAATTCCTTCTTCGCCCCGCAAGGGCTGCCAACCATTCATCTCTTGGATGTGGGCCCCCGCCTCAGATTGTGCACGTGCCTAAAATAGGTACCAGGGATGATTAAATATTAGGCATTCCTGCCCTGCTCATTTCACAACCCTGCGCGGCCGGATGTATTCCGCCCGAACATACTCTGCGGCGTGCAGTCGCGGCCCAAATCCTGGGTTTCATCGATGAAACCGGCCAGGCGCGCGAAAAGGTCCCGGGAATTCTGGCGAAATCAAGGCAGCTGAGCCTATCCGCCCCTCCGCGCCGCGCCGTGAAGGCCTATTTCCCGCCGGAGCTGGGCTGGACATCGCTAAAAATTGGCACGATTGCTGCAGGGATTTCGGACGCGGTCCGCACGACCGCCGCAATTGCATTGGAGCCAAGGGGTCGAAATGACGAAGTACAAGCTTGAGTACATATGGCTGGACGGCTACACGCCGACACCGAACCTTCGGGGCAAGACCCAGATCAAGGAATTCGATTCGTTCCCGGCCCTGGAGCAGCTGCCGCTTTGGGGTTTCGACGGAAGCTCCACCCAGCAGGCCGAAGGCCATAGCTCGGACTGCGTTCTGAAGCCGGTCCGCGTGTTCCCTGACAGCGAGCGCGTCAACGGCGTTCTTGTGATGTGCGAAGTCATGATGCCAGACGGCGTCACGCCGCACCCGTCCAACAAGCGCGCCACCATCCTGGACGACGAAGGCGCCTGGTTCGGCTTCGAGCAGGAATATTTCTTCTATAAGGACGGCCGCCCGCTTGGGTTCCCGGAAGCCGGCTATCCCGCGCCGCAGGGCCCCTACTACACCGGCGTCGGCTACAAGAACGTGGGCAGCGTCGCCCGCGAGATCGTCGAGAAGCATCTGGACATCTGCCTTGCCGCCGGCATCAACCATGAAGGCATCAACGCCGAAGTGGCCAAGGGCCAGTGGGAGTTCCAGGTGTTCGGCAAGGGCTCCAAGCGCGCCGCCGACGAGATGTGGATGGCCCGCTATCTGCTGCTCCGCCTGACGGAGAAATACGGCATCGACGTCGAGTGGCACTGCAAGCCGCTGGGCGACACCGACTGGAACGGCTCGGGCATGCACGCCAACTTCTCCACCACCTACCTGCGTGAAGTCGGCGGCGAAGCCTATTTCCTGGCGCTGATGGCGGCGTTCGAGAAGAACGTGGCCGACCACATCGCGGTCTATGGCCCGGACAACCACATGCGCTTGACCGGCAAGCACGAGACCGCCTCGATCGACCAGTTCAGCTGGGGCCTCAGCGACCGTGGCGCGTCCATCCGTCTGCCGATCAACTTCATTAAGAACGGCTATCGCGGCTATATGGAAGATCGCCGCCCGAACTCCATGGGCGACCCCTACCAAATCGCCTCTCAGATCCTGAAGACGATCTCCGAGGTTCCGCTCGACGCGAAGGCTTCGGTCGCGGCATAAGTCATTGCGACGGTCCGGTCCGGAAGGGCTGGGCTATCGAACGATGAAAGAGGCGTCCATCGGGCGCCTCTTTTTTTGTGCCGGCCTCACTCCTAAGCTCGGCGCCGGATCTCCCTTGGCGGATACGGATTCACATGCGCTTTATCGACCGGGACGAAGTGGCCCGCCGGCTGACCTACGACCGCTGCATCCCGATCGTGCGCGACGCGATGATCGCCTTTTCGAAAGGCGAGACGCGGCAGCTGCTGCGGTCGATCATCCCGCTGGCCGACGGCCATCTGTTCGGCATCATGCCCGGCGCGATGGGAACGCGCGCGCCGTTCGGGGCGAAACTGATCAGTATCTTCCCTGAGAATTTCGACAAGGGGCTGCAGTCTCACCAGGGCCTGGTCATTCTGTTCGATCCGGCCAGCGGCGCGCCGGTCGCGGCGGTCCATGCCGGCGAGATCACTGCGATCCGCACAGCGGCGGCCAGCGCGGTCGCCACCGATGCGCTCGCCCGAACCGATTGCAGCCGGATGGCGATCCTCGGCTATGGCGAGCAGGCGGCGACCCATGCGCGCGCGATCGCCACGGTGCGGCGGTTGACGGCGATCACCGTATGGGGACGCTCACCCGAGCGGGCGCAGGCTTTCGCCGGTCGGATGAGCGCGGAGCTGAACCTTCCGGTCTTTGCGGCGGGCGGCGTGGAAGACGCCGTAGCCGAGGCGGATATCGTCTGCACCGTCAGCCATGCCAGCGAACCGATCCTTCTCGGCAAGTGGCTTCGCCCGGGGACGCACGTGAACATCGTAGGATCGAGCCGCGCCGGGCCGGTCGAGGTGGACGACGATCTGGTCGTGCGGAGCCGCTTCATTGCCGACAGCCGCGAAGGCGTCATGGCCCAGGGAGCCGAGTTCCTGCGGGCCAAGGCAGCGGGCCTGATCGGGGACGACCACATCGTGGCCGAGATCGGCCAGGTGTTGGCCGGAGATGTTCCCGGCCGCTGCTCGCCCGAGGAGATCACCGCCTACAAGTCGCTGGGCCATGTCGTGCAGGACCTGGCCTGCGCCTGGGCGCTCTACGCGGAGAGATTAAAGACGCCTTCCGCGCATCTGCCGTTCGATCCACCGGATTTGACGGCAGGGCTGGTGGAATATTTTCTCGGCAGCACACCGAAACCGAATGGGGAGGAAATCGGAAATGGACCAGGCGATCAGGGCGATGCTCGACGAACAGGCCATCAATCGGCTGGCACAGGATTATGCGGAGGGCGTGGACCGGCTGAACGAAAGCCTGTTGCGCGGCGTCTTCACCGACGATGCGGTGATGGAGGGGCCGGGCTGGCGCTTCGAAGGGATCGAGCAGATCTGCACGATCCTGCCGATGATGAAGGAGATGTTCGTGTCATCCTGGCACGCGCTGCACCAGTTGACCGTCCGCCTGAATGGCGACACCGCCACGGGTGAGAATTACTGCGCGGGCCGGCATCTGCAGAAGGGCGGCAACGCCGACAACCAGGTGCTGACGATGATCATCCGTTACCAGGACCGCTATGTCCGCACGCCCGGCGGCTGGCGCATCGCCTTCCGCAAGGAGATCGTGGACTGGACCGAGATCAACACGATCCAGAGCGGGCGGCGGGAGTAACTTTACTCGGGCCTGGGCACCGCCGCTTCGCGGATATTGAAGCGCGATGCCGGGTGTTCCGGCCCGCCGCTCCGGGTATGCGCGCGGACGCGCGGGTCGGTGCGGCCGAAATTCGGCACGGTCGGCCGCGGAGTCTTGCACATCAGCCATAGGCGCAGCAGATGGCGCCGCCGCTGCGGCTCGGGATGATCCTCGAACGCCGTGCGGGAATGCAGCGCCATGGAGTTCGACAGCCATTGGATGTCGCCGGGCCGGAAATCCATCTCGATCGCCATGCCGGGCTCCTGGGTCAGCTCATCGAACAGGCGGCAGAGCTCGATCTGTCCCTCCGTCAGAGGCGGCACCTCCGGATGACGCGGAGCCGACAGGACATAGGTCGAGCCGAAATACATGCTGAACACGCCTTCAACCAGGCTGACCAGCGGCGACACATAGGTGTTCGCCGGTGCGTCCGGGTCCTTGCCCTTCCAGTCGAAATGGGTCGGCTGGAAGAACAGCGGCGCAAGATCCGGCCGGCGGCGCAGGACCTCGTTATAGATCTCCGCGGCCGACACCAGGCAGGAGGCGCCGCCCGATTTGGCGGTGCGCAGGCACATCAGCGCGGCCACGTCGGAACTGTCGGAGTGGTAGACCAGGCTGTCCCGCACCTTCTTCGGCCGTGCGGTGATGTCCGTCATCTTCTTGTCGGACGTGGCATAGATATGGTCGATCAGGTCGCCCTGCTCGGTCTGCCGGATCGGTTCGCCCATATGCAGGCCGAGGATGTAGTAGATCGCGGCGGACAGGGCGTCGGAATAAAGCTCGGTGCGAAGCCCACGGACCAGCAGGAAGCCGCGGCCATATTCGACCTGCCGCCGCCATTCGACGACCGCCCCGGCGCAGGCGGCCAGCGGATACCGATCCGCTGTAGCGAAGCGCAAATCCGGATCCTCAA
>DATJHU010000027.1:0-7599 GCA_035493715.1 Alphaproteobacteria bacterium
CCCGCTTTCTGCTCCAGAGCTATGACTTTACTGCAATGCAGGAAGGTCCGTACCACCCTGGAATCGCGATATAAAACCCACCAAATTAGCTGCGGATGTTGCGCTGCAGCATTCAACTTCTTCGAGAACCCTCCCCGGTTCCGAAAGGGTCTTTTGACCCACGTCTTCCCAGACGTGAAGCCTCCCTGTTCAACTTGGCCGGCGCCCTTGGGCTCCGGCCATTTTTTTCGCCCCCATCCCAGATTATCCTGCCGTCATGATTCCGGTCACCGACCATATCGCGCTTGAGGACGAGGAGATCGTCGAGCGCTTCGTCCGCGCGAGCGGGCCGGGTGGGCAGCACGTCAACAAGACGAGCACGGCAGTCGAATTGCGTTTCGACGTCTTGAATTCCCCATCCCTGCCGGATGCGGTCAAGGCGCGCCTGATCAAACTGGCCGGTAGCCGCGCCACACTGGAGGGGGTGATCGTGCTGTTCGCGCAAGGCGCGCGGAGCCAAGAGACAAACCGCCAGGAGGCCCGCGACCGACTGGTGGCGCTGATCCAGCGTGCAAGCGAAACGCCGAAGCCCAGGCGCGCGACCAAGCCGACCTTCGCCTCCAAGCAGCGCAGGCTGGAAAAGAAAAGCCGCCGGTCAGGGATCAAGGCCGCACGTGGCAACGTCCGCAGCGACGACTAGCGACCCGGCCGCCCCAAGGAATCAATCGACAAGATCGCCTTCCACGCCATAGGGTTCGCAAAAGGCTGTTTCGCGAACAAAAGGCCGGCTGAAAGGGTGGCAATGGGAGAGCAAGGGGGAGCGCCGGTCTTCGGTCTGATGCAGGACTGGCCGTTGACGGTCGATAAATTCATCGAGCATGCGCGGCACTGGCACGGTGCGCGGGAGGTCGTCTCGCGCCATGCCGACGGCGGCGTGCATCGCGATACCTACGCAACCCTCTATGACCGCGCCAAACAATTGTCGGACGCGCTGCTGGCCCATGGCATCGGACAGGGCGACCGCGTGGCGACGCTGGCGATGAACGGCATCGAGCATATGGCGTCCTGGTACGCGATCTCGGGCATCGGCGCCGTCTGCCACACACTGAACCCGCGCCTGTTCGACGAGCAGCTGATCTATATCGTCAACCATGCCCAGGACCGGCTGATCCTGGCCGACAGCTGTTTCGGGCCGATCCTGGAGCGCATCCTGCCGCGCTGCCCCGCGGTCGAGAAAGTCATCTATCTGACGTCCTACGCGCCGCCGGTCGAGCTGCCGGTGGCGGTCGAACCGCTGGACAGCTTCACAGCGAACTACGCCGGGGCCTGCGAATGGGGCGCGTTCGACGAACGGCTGGCCGCGGGCCTCTGTTACACCTCCGGCACGACCGGCAACCCGAAGGGCGTGCTGTATTCGCACCGCTCGAACTTCCTGCACGCGCTGGCAACCGTCCAGCCCGACGTCATGAATCTGAGCGCGACCGACACGCTCCTCATGGTCGTCCCGATGTTCCACGCCAATGCCTGGGGGTTGACCTTCGCGGCGCCCGCCATGGGCTCGAAACTCGTTCTGCCCGGCATCAGGCTCGATGGTGCATCGATCCATAGGCTGATCGTCGATGAAGGCGTCACGGTCGCCGCCGGGGTCCCCACGGTGTGGAACGGGCTGCTGGACTATCTGGACGCGGAGGGGCTGGAGATCGGCCCGCTGAAGCGCGTGATCACTGGCGGATCCGCGGTGCCGGAGAGGCTGCTGCGCCGGTTCCACACTCGCGGGGTCGACGTCCTGCACGCCTGGGGCATGACCGAGATGTCCCCTCTGGGCACGATCAATTTCCCGACACCCGAGATCGCCCGGCTACCGGAGGAAGAGCAGCTCAAGCACAGGCTGAAACAGGGACGCCCGACCTTCATGGTGGAGATGCGGCTGGCCGACGACAGCGGCGTGTCCCTGCCGCATGACGGCAAGACCGCGGGCCGCCTGCAGGTGCGCGGGCCGGCCGTGACCCGCGCCTATATCGGCGACGACAGGAGTGCGCTGGACGGGGAAGGCTGGTTCGATACCGGCGACATCGCGACGATCTGCCCGTTGGGTTATATGCAGATCACCGACCGGGCCAAGGACATCATCAAGTCCGGCGGGGAATGGATCAGCTCGATCGAGATCGAGAGCCTCGTCTCTATGCACCCGAAAGTCAGCCTGGCGGCGGCGATCGGCGTCGCCCATCCCAAATGGGAAGAGCGGCCGATCCTGTTCCTGAAGCTGAAGACCGGCGAACAGGCGACAGAGGACGAGATCATCGCGTTCCTGACCGGGCGAATGGCCAAATGGTGGCTGCCCGACGCGGTCTATTTCATCGAGGACATGCCGCTGGGCGGGACGGGCAAGATCGACAAGAAAATCCTGCGCGACCGCGCCCGCACAATCCACGCTAGTCCTTCGGCGGCGGCTCGACCGGCGTAAATGCGCCCGGCAGGCAGACCTCGCCTGTGTCGTTCACGCGGATCGTGAACAGGTTGGAACAGATCTCGTCGGTCGCCGGGTCGGTCGGCGAATAGGTGAAGCCGCGCGTGTTGTTCTTCAGTGCGTAGCACGGCGCGACGAGCGTGTTCTTCCACACTTTATGGCCGCGCATGAAAAACAGGATCGTCTGGTTGTCGACGATCTTCGTGTGGTCGATCTGGTAGCTGCGGATGCACACCGCCCGTTTCGGCGCGGCATCGTCGGCCAGTGCCGGGACGGCAAGGCCACAAGCGGCGGCGATCAGGCCAATCGCGAATGCGGATTTCATAAGGTCCTCCCCAAAGCGGAACGCGGTATTTCTACATCATATAACGCTGAAACAGATCCATCCCTGTTAACCCGCATTCCTATTCCCGGCACCAGCCTATACCCTCGGACCGATTCGAGTCGCGCGGCGCGTCGCCGTGTCTGAAAGCCGCCCGATGCCCGACCACGCCCTTCAGGAACCACCCGGAACGCCCTGGTCCCACCAGCGCGACCCGCTGGACGTGCTGAATCACGTCTTTGGGCATCAGGCGTTCCGCGGGCAGCAATCCGACATCATCTCCCATGTCGTCGGCGGTGGCGACGCCATCGTGCTGATGCCGACCGGCGGCGGGAAATCGATGTGCTACCAGATTCCGGCGCTGTGCCGCGACGGGGTCGGCGTGGTGGTGTCTCCGCTGATCGCGTTGATGCACGACCAGGTCGCAGCACTCCGCCAGCTCGGCATCCGCGCCGCGGCGCTCAATTCCAGCCTCTCGGACCAGGAGCGATCGACGGTCCGCGCCGATCTGCGCGCCGGAAGACTGGACCTGATCTATGTCGCGCCGGTGCGTCTGATGCAGCCCTCGTTCCAGGAATTCCTGGACGGCGCCGACATCGCCCTCTTCGCCATCGACGAGGCCCATTGCGTCAGCCAGTGGGGGCACGATTTCCGGCCCGAATATATGAAGCTGGAACAGCTGGCCGACCGCTTTCCGGGCGTGCCGCGCATCGCATTGACCGCGACCGCCGACCCGCAGACCCAGGCCGATATAAGGCGACGGCTGAAGCTCGACGATGCGCGCATGTTCCTCGCCAGTTTCGACCGGCCGAACATCCGCTATGCCATCGCGCTGAAGGACGACCCCAAGCGCCAGCTGCTCGGCTTCATCAAGAACGGGCATTCCGGCGAAAGCGGCATCGTCTATTGCATGAGCCGCGCCAAGGTCGAGGACACGGCCGCCTGGCTGACGGCGCAGGGTGTGAATGCCCTGCCCTATCATGCCGGTCTCGACGCCGCGCTCCGCCGGCGCAACCAAGATGCGTTCCTGAAGACCGAGGGGCTGGTGCTGGTCGCGACCATTGCCTTCGGCATGGGGATCGACAAACCGGATGTCCGTTTCGTCGCCCATCTGGACCTGCCGGGCAGCCTGGAGGCCTATTATCAGGAAACCGGCCGCGCGGGCCGCGATGGGCTGCCGGCCGAGACGCTGATGCTTTACGGGATGCAGGATCTGCTGCTGCGCCGCCGGATGATCGACGACGGCGAAGCGCCGGAAGAGGTCAAGCGGATCGAGCGGACCAAGCTGGAGGCGCTGCTCGGCATCTGCGAGACCGCCGGATGCCGGCGCCAGGCGCTGTTGGCGCATTTCGGCGAGCGCCTGGAGGCGCCGTGCGGCAATTGCGACACCTGCCTGGAGCCGGTCGAAACTTTCGATGGAACAGTCGCAGCGCAGAAGGCGATCTCGGCCGCGGTGCGCACCGGCCAGCGCTTCGGTGTCGGTCATCTGGTGGACGTGCTGCTGGGCGCCGAGAATGAGCGCATCCAGCGGTTCGGGCACGACAAGTTGCCGACCTATGGCATCGGCAGGGAGCTCGACCGCAAGGAATGGAGTTCGGTCTTCCGGCAGCTCGTCGTCCTTGGGCTGCTGGAGGTCGCGCATGACGATTACGGCGCGCTGAAGGGAACCGAGGCGGCGCGCCCTGTGCTACGTGGCGAGCAGCCGATCCTGCTGAGGCGCGACAAGGCCGCGGCACTGAAGCGGGCGCTGAAGAGCGCGGTCAAGAAGCGCGCTGGTGATCCCGCGGCGACGCTGAGTCCCGCTGCCGCCAAGATCTTCGAGGCGCTGCGCGCCGAACGCGGCCGGCTGGCCCGCGAACAGAGTGTCCCGCCCTATGTCATCTTCCACGATTCGACGCTGATCGCGATGGCGACAACGCATCCGCGGACGATGAGAGAGCTGGCCGGCATCCCCGGCATGGGCGAGAAAAAGCTGGAACGGTACGGTGCAACGTTCCTGGCGGCGCTGAACGACGCCGGCTGAGTCTCAGCCCGGCCCGGCCTTGGTCCCGTTCCGCTGCGCGATCTCAAGGATCATCTTGCGGACCACCGCCTTGCCGAAATCGCGGATATCCTTGACCACCAGATAGAAGCTGGCGGGACCGCCGATGACATTGTCGGCGTAGTACCGGTCGAGATCCGGCGGCGCATTCTCGCGCCAGGCCGGGCGGGGATTCATCACCGGCAGCCCGTTGATCGTGATGCCGCTGGCAACCGCCTCGTCTCGGGCAAGGCGTACCGGCCGGCCATAATCGCTGTAACCGTCGCCTGAAACGTCGATTACCTTGCGGGTGCCGACAAACGGGGCCTCGGCGATTGATTTCACCGCAAAGTCGATGCCCGCGCTGATCGAGGTCGTCGTTCCTGTCTTGAACGGCGCCTTGTCGAGGGCGGCGGCAAATTTCTCGGCCGATTCCTTGTCGGAAATCTCCTGCCAGTCGACCAGCACGCGCTGGTCGGTCACGCTGGACCATTCGATATAGATAATCGCGATCTTGCCCAGCGTTCCGGAATTGATGGCGTCGATCACCTGTGGATCGCGCAGCGCCTGGGCATAGCCGTGCCGTTGGAACTTCGCCTCATCCTCGGCCATCGAAAGCGACACGTCGACCGCCAGTACCAGGGTAAGATCGACGGGCGTGGCGGCGGCAGCCGGCCGGGCCAGTCCGAACAGGACCAGCAGTCCGATGGCAACAAACCCCAGCCTCATCCTTACCCCGTCAGCGTTTTCTCAACTCCTGGGTGGAGCAGCGCGGAGCGTTTGGCAAGCCTTTGATTGCGCACAAAAGAAAAGAGCGGACGCTTTCGCGCCCGCCCCTGGATATCCCTGTTATAGCGTTTCAGGCCGCGAACCGGCGGCGCACGGCCCACAGACCGATCAGGCCGAGGCCGAAGACGGCGATCGTCGAAGGCTCCGGCACCGGCGAGCCTCCGACCACGGTCTGCAGATAGACCAGGTTCTGCGTGCCCGTCGGGTTGGAGGTCAGGTACATGGCGATATGGTTGGCATCCGTCGTCCATGTGCCGGAAGTGATGTTGTTCAGATAGGTCTGCGCCATGCTGAGCGTGGCCGCGCTGTTGGAATCGCCGGTCGCGGTGAAATAGAACCCGTCATGCGTCGTCAGGCTGTAGGTTCCGTTGGTCTGCTTGGTGTCGTACTCGACTTCCCAGATCGCGATCTGCAGCGCAGCGGTGTTGATCGTGTTCTGCGTCTGCATCGCGCCGTTGGTCAGCAGGGCGGTGATCATGTTCACCTGGCCGGTCGTCCAGGTTCCGGTTGCGGTGCCGTTGCGGAAGGTCTGGCCGGCGGCCAGCTGGTTGTTGTTGAAGGTGTATGCGTTGTTTCCGACATTGATGTAGTCGAACAGATCGACGCAGTAGGTATTGAGCGCGCCGGAAGCGACCGTCTGCAGCCCGATCGTGCCGGTGATGATGTTGTTGCCGCCGCCATCGACGTTCTGCGCGGTGTCGACGATGTTCACGGTTGTGCTGCCGTTCGGCAGGCTGACGCTGGTTGTCGTGATGGTGCCGGCCATCGCCGAGCCGGCGGACAGGCCGAGGAGTATTGAAGCGCCGAAGACGGCTTTTGCCGCCAGTTTGTTGATTGCCGCCATCGTCAAATTCCTTGCACGCATCCAAGCTGGGTCAGGACAACCAGATGTCATGCACATAGCGTGCCAACCCCGAAGATAATTGATTCTTATGGAGCTGTTCGCGCTCAAGCCGGCGGCGGCAAGACAAGTGTAAAGAAGGCCGACAAATTCAGCCGCGTATACTGACTGTAATAACCGGATATTATTGCGTTATTTTCAGCGCGCTGAAACGAGCGATGAATTGCGGCCGCAGCACCATGTCATCGTCGGACGCCAGCACCGATTTCAGGATCGTGGCGCTGAAAATGATCTTGGACCCCAGCTTGGCCTGCTGCGCAGTCGCGAAGAGCGGCGTGTTCGGTCGGATCAGGCTGCCGGAATCCAGATCGTCCCGCTGCGAGGTCCAGGTCGAGACGGTGATCCCGTCAGCGATCTCGATCGTGATCCAGGCCTTACCTTCGGCCGTTATGCCGCGCGTCTTGACCGTGCCGATCCAATCGTCGGCGACCTGGCTTTGCCGCATGAAGGAGATCACGTTCATCTGCATCGCCATGCGGGCGTCCTGCGCCGGGTTGGCAGTCTTAGCCGTCTGGTACTGCTTGCGCGCGTCCATCAGAATGCCGATCAGATCGCGCTCACGCTGCGGCACGGACGCGGCCGGACCGGAGTCCGGCGCGTCGTCGGCATGTGCAGGAAGAGGGCCGGCGCCGAGCGCCAGCAGAAGAACGCCAGCGGAGAGCCAATGGATTTTGCGCATAGATCGCAGATCTTTGGTTATTGGATCGTTCAATTTTTAAACGTACACGCGTAATCCGGTGAACTCAAAAGCAAAAAGCGATCCCGGCCCCCATCAAGTCAGCGCGCCGCAGGCCCGCTGGATGCGCCTGCAGGCTTCCTCCAAGGCCTCGGTCGAGGCCGCATACGAAATCCTGAAGAACGGCGACAACCCGAAGGCAGCGCCGAACACGACAGACACCCCGGCCTCGGTCAGAAGATACGCTGCGAAATCCTCATCCGTTTCGATGGTCTTGCCGTCCGGCGTCTTGCGCCCGATCGTCCCCGCGCAGGATGGGAAGACGTAAAAGGCGCCTTCCGGCCGCGCGCAGGTGAGGCCCTTGGCCTGATTCAGCATGCCGACCACCAGATCGCGCCGCTCCCTGAACACCGCCGCGCGCTTGGCGATGAAATCCTGCGGGCCG
>DATJHU010000028.1:0-2628 GCA_035493715.1 Alphaproteobacteria bacterium
CCGATTTCGCGCAGGAACGGAATGTATTCGAGCCGGTCGAGCCAGTCGGCGTTGTCGACCATGATCGCGTCGGTCGGCTGGTTGCCGAACTTGAGCAGGTGCTGCACGCCCGCGAGCATGCTCTGCTTGTTCTCTTCGATCTGCTGTGGGGTCAGGATCAGGCGTGTCTCGTCCTTGCCGGACGGATCGCCGGCCTTGGTCGTGCCGCCGCCCATCAGCAGGATCGGCCGATGCCCAGCCTGCTGAAGCCTGCGCAGCGTCATCAGCTGCACCAGGTTGCCGATATGCATCGACTTCGCCGTGCAGTCGAACCCGATATAGGCCGTCACCCGGTCGGTGCGGAACATGGTGTCCAGCTCGTCCCACGGCTCGGAGCTCGCGTAATAGGCGCCACGCTCCACGAAGGTGCGGAGGAAATCGGACTTGAATGGGGGAACGTGCGTGGACATGGCGAGAAAGAGCCACGCTCCGCGGCTTTTCTCAAGCCACGGTTTGCGAATTCCGGCTCAGCCCTGGTTGGGTACCTTTATCTGGCCGCCGGATTGCTGCCAGGCGGGCAATCCGCCGCGGTACCAGACCACGTCGTCGTAACCGGCGTGCATCGCGCGGAGTGCCGCGTTGTACGCCTCCCAGCACACCGCGCCCTGGCAGAAGAACACCAGCGTCTGGGTCCGGTCGCCCTTGGTCAGGCGCTGGAGATCGGCCTCGAAGCGGGTCTGGATGGTGTCGCTGAAATTGCCCGGCTGGCCGGCATAGGACAGCTCCGTCGCGCCCGGCAGCGTCGCATGCGTGCCGCCTTGCTGGTCGTCCCACGCATCGATCAGCATCATCGGCAAACCGTCCCGCAGCGCCTTGGCGAGATCCTTGGTCGTGATCGTGCGGCCGCCCGGAATGCTCGTTGGCGTCTGCGTGCCGACGTTGGACTTCAACGTCTTCTGGGGCGCGACACCGAAATTCGTCGTCTCGTTCGCATAGTTGGTGCCTGTCGGCAGCGGCGCGTACGACGCGGTGTCGCCCGACGGCGCGGTCGCATTGTTCGCGGTGCCCGCCCTCTGCTGGCCGCCTTCGAGCGGCGCGCCGTCATCCCCACCGGTTGCCGTGCTGCCGGCCGGCGGCGCCGTGCCGTTGCTGCTCTGCAGGGAGCCGGCCGGCGGGGTGTTTGACGCCACCGCCATGGTCCCACTCCCGGGGAATGGCGGCAGGCCGACCTCGGCTACGCGAGTTCCATTGGCGGGCGCGGAACCCGGTGCGATCGCCGCCGAGGCCGCGAGCTGGTTGTTGACACCCGACGACCCGGAATCGCAGGCGCTCAGCGCGCCCGCAGCCGCGATGATGACCACAAATCTGTGCATATTCCGCCCCGTCGGTTCCTCGCATTTGTGCGCGGGATTCTAGCCAAGAATGAGGCAGGGCGCGAATTTTCGTCCTGCCGCAAGCTCCGGTAGTAGAAGTTCCCATGCTTAGCGCGAGCGTAAGCTAAGGCACGACTAAAATGCGCAGTCCCGACGTTACGCTTTTCCAAAAGACTGCATGCCATCCTTCACCCCGTGACGCGAAGGAGGCTCGCATGGCGGACTATCCGATGACGGAATACGAAAGCGCGCTGGCCGGCATGGTGCGTGTGATGATCGGCGCCCTGATCGACGTCGGCGTGCCGAAAAACCAGTTGATCCGCGAACTGAAGTCGCTGAAGGACAGTGAGCAGCTGGCCGGTCATCACGCCGGCGCCGCGACGATCGACATCACGATGCGCAGCGCGGGTCTGCGCTAGCGGCCCTCGCGCGGCTTGCTCATCATGTTGTGGACATAGCCCTCGACGGCCTCGACGACATCAGCCTCATGCTTGTCGAAGAAGTGGTTGGCGCCGTCGATCTTCTCGTAGGTGATCTTGATGCCCTTCTGCGCGGTCAGCCGGTCGACCAGCTTCTGGACGTCGGGCTCCGGTACCACCTGGTCCTTGGTTCCGTGCACGATCAGGCCGGACGCCGGGCAGGGGGCGAGGAAGGCGAAATCGTACATCGAGGCCGGCGGCGCAATGGAAACGAAGCCGGTGATTTCCGGGCGGCGCATCAGAAGCTGCATGCCGATCCACGCGCCGAACGAGATGCCGCACACCCACACGTTGGAGGGGTTCGGGTAGAGCGTGTTCATCCAGTCGAGGATGGCCGCGGCATCCGACAGTTCGCCGGCGCCGGAGTCGAAGGTTCCCTGGCTGCGGCCGACGCCCCGGAAGTTGAACCGCACCGACGTGCAGCCCAGCCTGTTGAACATGTGATAAAGGTCATAGACGAGCGGATTGTTCATCGTCCCGCCGAACTGCGGGTGGGGATGCAGCACCAGCGCCATCGGCGCCCCGGGGGCCTTCTGTCGCTGATAGCGGGCTTCGATGCGCCCCGCAGGGCCAGGCAGGATGATGTCAGGCATGGATAGTTCCGTCAGCGGATTTTGCAGAGATTTGCTCGGATTTCCCGCGCTGCAATAACCCGGAAATCAACAGGGAATTCAAGGAATTGGGGCTATGCAAAGGCTGCGTCACGCGAATACTTGACCATCCTAGTCGGGAAAACTATATCCGGCTCAGAGATTCCATAAGCGCGGCGGGCCGCTTCTTACACCGATCAGGCCCCT
>DATJHU010000029.1:0-4548 GCA_035493715.1 Alphaproteobacteria bacterium
ATTTGATCGAGAATTTCTTCTGCAAGCTCAAGGAGTTCAAACGCATCGCCATGCGCAGCGACAAGACTGACCAGAGCTTCTCCGCCATGATCCATCTTGCCGCCTCGGTCATTCATTCAAGATGAATCTCAACAGGCCCTAGGCCGGCACGCTGGTCCCCAGCACCGCGCTCAGTTTTGCCGCCAGGTCCTCGCGCACATACGGCTTGCGCAGAAGCGGCACTTCGGGCGGCAGTTCGTGTGTGCCGCCCGTTGCCGTCACCGTGTAGCCGGAGGTCAGCAGCACCTTGAGGCCCGGGCGGATTCGCCTCGCCTCGACGGCCAACTGGGCGCCGTTCATGCCGCCCGGCATAACGACGTCGGAGAACAGCAGATCGATGCGCGAGGAACCGCGGAGGATTTCCAGCGCCATGCGGGCGTTGATCGCCTCCTGCACCTCGTAACCGAGGACCTCCAGGCTTTCCGCCGCGATCTCGCGCACCGCGTCCTCGTCCTCGACCAGCAGCACCACCTCATTGTTGCTGGCCTTACGCAGCGGCACGACGGCGGGTGGCTTCATCGACACCGCCTGTTGCGAGCGGGGCAGGAACAGTTCGACGATACAGCCTTCGTCGTGCGCCGTCCTGATCCGGCACTGTCCGCCCGCCTGGCGGATGAAGCCATAGACCTGGGACAGGCCGAGGCCGGTGCCCTTACCGATCTCCTTTGTGGTGAAGAACGGCTCGAACACGCGATGGAGCGTCGCTTCGTCCATGCCAATGCCCGTGTCGGCGACCGAGACCAGCAGGCACGGTTCGGCGGCCAGACCGGGGATCGCCGCCAGATCGCTCGCGGTTGGATGAAACATCTGCGTCTTGATGGTCAACCGGCCGCCATTGGGCATCGCGTCGCGGGCGTTCGCCGCCAGGTTGAGCAGCGTCGCCTGGAATTGGTTCGGGTCGAGCCGCGCCGGTTCAAGCAATGGATCTAGCGCCAGGCGGATCGGGATGGCTTCGCCGACGGCCCCGTCCAGCAGCGGCATGAACTCGTTGATCAGGCGGTTCAGGTTCACCACCTGCGGGGTCAGCAACTGGCGGCGCGAGAACGACAGCAGCTTCTCCGTGAGGTCGGTCCCGCGGCGCGCCGCGTCCAGGGCGATCCGCGCCAGACGGGCGACCTTTTCGGCATCCCCCGGATCCTGGACGATCATGTCGAGACTGCCCAGGATCGCCGTCAGCAGGTTATTGAAATCGTGCGCGACGCCGCCGGTGAGCTGCCCGATCGCCTCCAACCGCTCGCTCTGGCGCAGCCGTTCCTGGATCTGCCGCCGTTCGGTCGTATCCGACATGCAGCCGTCCAGTGCCACCGCCCTTCCCTGCGCATCCGCGTGCGCTCGGCCTATCACTTCGATCCAGCGTTCGGCGTTGTCATCCATGCGGCGGATGCGGCCCTCGAAGGCCAATGCACCGGTCTTTTCCGCGGCCCGCAACGCCGCCCGGGCCGCTGGGCGATCATTTTCCACCACCCGGGCCAGAAAGTCCTCACTGCCCCAAGCCGGCGCATCGTCTGGACGGCCGAACATTCCGTTGAAAAGGCGCGTGGCGCGGAACAGATCGCGGGTCAGGTCGAGCGACCACTCGGCCATGCCCGAAGCCGTCAGCGCGACCTCCAACTGGTCGCGGCCGAGCATGGCGGCCTTTCGCGCGATCTCGCCTTCGGCGAAGGCGGCTTCGGCGGATCGGTAGAGGAAATCGAATTCGTACAGGTAGACGCCAAGGATGATCAGGCCGGCCATGACGGCTTCGATCCGGCCGACGACCCAGCCGACACTGTTGCGTGCGGCGCCGAGGTCGGTGACGATGTTGTCGAACAGCAGCAGCATCAGGGCCGCGCCCAGCCAAAGCTCCAGCACGGTGCGCAGCCGCGTGGCGCGCCACAAGACGGCGATCGCCGTGACGTTGACCAGGATGATGACCGGGCCGACGCCGGACGTGGTCAGCAACTGGTAGCCACCGCCCGGGTCGGTCGTTCTCGGCAGGATATGGGGAAACCAAACGACACAGGCGGCTGTGACGGCCCAGACCACGCATACCCCGGCCAGCGTCATCCAGGCGACCCGAGCGGCTCGATCCTTGGTGATGTGGGCGAGCGAACCGGTGCGCGGCAGCAGCGCGTAGGCCAGGGCCGCGACGGGCGGAGCGACGTGCCAGAAATTCCATAGCCACGCCAGCGATGGCGCGCCTTTGCCGATCAGCAGACCGCCTGTCATCAGGTCGGGAAACGACAGAAGCTGCAGGAAGACGACCAGGGTCGTGTAGAGGCTGCCTGCGCCCAGGGCCAGGATCGGCACCGAGAGCGTGCGGCGGTACTGGGTGAAGAAGAGCCATGTGGTGAGGCCGTAGACCAGTACCAGCGCCGACTCGTCGATCGCCAGGAAACCCGGCGTGAAGGGAAACGGCTCCCGCGCCCAGGGCAGCGTCGCGGCTGTCGCAACGCCGATCAGGCCACAGAGCAGGAACGCGAAGCGCCTCTGCGCCGACCCCGCCTCGGCCGTCGCCAGGCTGGGGACCGGACGCTCGGCTTCAGCCCGGACATCGGGCAGAAAGCCGCTCGGCGGGCTGGCGGCAGCGATCATTCGTTTCGTATGAACATTCATGCTGGTAGCCCACGAGACGGAAGGGGATTCTACCCGTATAGATTGAAATACTCAGCATATACCGCCAGTTTTAGGGTAAAAGATATTTGAACCACCACCTATGGCATCATAAATTTGCACAGTATCAATTACGATACCGGTTCGAGGGTGCCTTTTGGTCGATATCGGGTCCAGCCGCGCGGTCGTCATAAACAAGCTGGAATAGTTGACGCTGCCCGCGTTGTTGCCCCTTCAAGGCCCCGCGGCAGTCCGGCAAGGCTCGACAGCGGATTCCGCCCCCGCAAGCGCCGGATTAGTGTATCCTCTTCCCCACCTTTGCCGGCCCCGCGCCGGGCTGTCGTCGTGACGCGTGCTCCAACCAGAGTGGGAGGTTGTCGAAATGCCCATCCTGCTGAACCGGCGGCGCTTTGCCTGCGCGGCCGTTCTCATTGCCACCATCCGGCCAGCACTGGCGGCCGATATCTCCCCGGCCAAAGATGCCCCAGATCTCCGCCACGTCAGGGCGGAGATCAAGGCGCATGACTACAAGGCGGCGCTGACGGAGCTGAGAGCTCTGGAGCCGCAAAACCCGCACCCGGACGTCTACAACCTGATGGGCTACGCGCTGCGGAAGTCCGGCGACCGGTCGCAGGCGATGATCTACTACAACAAGGCGCTCGCTCTCGATCCTTCTCACAAAGGCGCGCTGGAATACCAGGGCGAGCTGTATGTCGAGCTGGGACAACTCGATAAGGCGCAGGAGAACCTGCACAAACTCGGCAAGCTTTGCTGGTTCGGCTGTGAGGAAGAGGCGGACCTGAAGGCGGCGATCGACCAGGCCCGCAAGCCGAAGCCTAGCTGACCTTCCGGAACTTCCGCAGGCTGCGGACCGGCTGCGGACGCGGCTGGTCAGGGAAGATCTGTGGCCAGCCGGTCCAGGCGACCTCACCCACATAGATGTCGCCGTGGCGGTCGACGCAGATACCGTGCGGCGCCAGGAACTGGTCGATCCCCAGGCCCGGCGCAAGCCCGCCGATGCGAGACAGCCGTTTGCCGGTATGATCGACGATCGACAACCGCGGCCCCAGGTTCGGCACGTCGTGATTCACCGCCAGAGCCGGCCCCAGTTCCCCGATATAGCAGACGGGGCACTTGCCGGGCGGCATGAACAGGCCGCACGGACGGTGCAGGTTGTTCCATTGCGTCTCATACCTGCCGTTTCCGTCGAAGACCTGGACGCGATGGTTCTCGCGGTCCGCGACATAGACCCAGCCATCGGCGTCGCAAGTGATGTTGTGGACGATGTTGAACTCACCCGGATCGGTGCCGGGGCCGCCCCACGACAGTTTCAACTGGCCGTCCGGCGAATAGCGGTGGACGCGTGCGTTGCCATAGCCGTCGGAGACGAAGATGTCGCCGTTCGGCGCCATGGCGGTGTGGGTGCAGCGGTGGAAGGGCTCGCCGCTCATGTATGGCGCGGGCTCGCCCGGCACGCCGATGGTCAGCAGGACCTTGCCGTCCAGGGTGCAGTGGCGGACGGAATGGTCTCCGTCATCGGTCAACCACAACGTGTCGTCGGGCGCGACATGGACGCCGTGCGCGCGCTTGAACACACCCTCGCCCCACGACCTCAGGAAATTGCCGGCGCGGTCGAAGACGATGACGGGGTGTTCGCCACGGTTGAAGACGTAGACATTGTCGTTGCTGTCGACGCCGACGCCGCCGATTTCCTTTAGATCCCAGCCAGGCGGCAGAGTGCCCCAGCCCTCGACGGGTTCGTAGATGTAGTCGCCGCTTCCCAACTTCACCATGACCGTTTCTTCCCCCGTGCGTTTGTCGGAGAGTGGCACGGGTGGGCGGACGGGGCAAAAGCCGCGCCCCAAGTTGGGGACTGCCGTCCGAGCTGGCTGGCGTCCGAGTTGCCGTGCGGAAGAT
>DATJHU010000030.1:0-2046 GCA_035493715.1 Alphaproteobacteria bacterium
GAATACCGCGATGTCGGCGATGGTGTACTGGTCGCCCGCGAGATATTCGTTGTCGGCAAGCCGGCGGTCGAGCACGTCGAGCTGCCGCTTGGTTTCCATTGCGAAACGGTCGATGGCATATTCGATCTTGAACGGCGCATAGGCATAGAAGTGGCCGAATCCGCCGCCGAGATAGGGCGCGCTGCCCATCTGCCAGAACAGCCATGACAGGCATTCGGCGCGCGTCGGCGTATCCTTCGGCAGGAACTCGCCGAACTTCTCCGCCAGGTGCAGGAGGATCGAACCGGATTCGAAAACCCGGAACGGCTTCGGACCACTGCGATCGAGCAGCGCCGGAATCTTGGAGTTCGGATTGAGCTCGACGAAGCCGGAACCGAATTGCGCGCCGTCGAGCCGGATCAGCCAGGCGTCATATTCGGCGCCGCGATGGCCGAGCGCCAGCAGTTCCTCGAACATGATGGTGACCTTCTGGCCGTTCGGCGTCGCCAGCGAATAAAGCTGGAACGGATGGCGGCCGACGGGGAGTTCCTTCTCATGCGTCGGGCCCGCGATCGGGCGATTGGTTGAGGCAAACTTGCCGCCGTTCTCCTTGATCCATTTCCAGACTTTCGGCGGCGTATAGACGGTTTCATCAGTCATTCGGTGCTCCAGGAAATCCGACGGCTCCAGCAGGCTGGCCATTCGGGCGAATGCCAGGGCGGGCTGCGACCGTCCCAATCAACGGCAGGATGGGCGGGCGACGAGCCCACCTCACGAACCTGTCATATAGGATATCGGCCGCGTCCCACAGCCGTGTTACCGCTGAAACAAACGTGATCGGAGGAAAACTGGCCACGGTTTCAACTCCGCCATAGGGTGGGATGTGGGGCCAAGGCCTGCGCTTACGGTCGCGCCGGGAAGCAGAGGAGTTTGCCAGCACGATGGGACGCTTCGCCACCACGGTGCCGCTCTATCAGGAATTCCGGCCGCCCTATCCCAGCGAGTTCTTCCGCACCGTGTCTGAGCGGCTGGGCTTCACCCATCAGCACCAACTGATCGACCTCGGCACCGGCCCCGGACTGCTCGCGCTCGGCTTTGCGCCCTATGTCGGCCGCATCGTCGGCGTCGATCCGGAGCCGGCCATGGTCGCCGCCGCAAGGGAGAACGCCGCGCGGCAGGGCAAACGATTCACGCTGATCGAGGGCAAGGCCGAGACGCTGCCGGTCGAGATCGGCCGCTTCGACGTGGTGACGATCGGCCGCGCGCTGCACTGGATGGAGCGCGAGGCGGTCGCAGCGCTGTTCGACCGGCTGGTGACGCCGGACGGAGTCATCGTGGTGTGTTCGTCCCGCTCCGCCACCGACGGCCGCAACGCCTGGCTTGACACCTATGACGAAGCGCGGCGGTCGTGGTCGGGATCGGAGGCGGGCGGACGCCATCGCGGCGCGCTCGCCGCAGCGCTGGAAGGAACGCGCTTTCAGGAGATCGACGAGATCAATGTCGAGACCAGCCAGGAAATCAGCGCGGCCGGCCTCGCGCAGCGCGTGCTGACCTATTCGTCGTCATCACCCGCCATCCTCGGCGACAAGGCAGATGCCATGCTGCGCGACGTCGAGGCGCGGCTGATGCCGTTCAGCCATCAGGGCATGCTGAGCGAGATCGTGATCGCGACCGCAAAGGTGGTTTGCTGAGGCGTCTGTTCTTCCCCTTCTCCCCTTGTGGGAGAAGGTGGATCGACGACGCGAAGCGTCGACGAGCCGGATGAGGGGTATGCGTTCCGCGGAGACAACCCCTCACCCGCCCTCACTTCGTTCGGGCACCCTCTCCCACAAGGGGAGAGGGAAGAGCGACCGCTTGCGACGTGCTGATTTTACTCACACCCATCCATCCATATGAATTCTTCATGAAAGCCCGGGCATCAAAACTGCGCGGTCAAATTTCCAACGCGATCGCCCCCTTTATCGACGACGGCAAAAAGCCTGGAATGCTCGGGGGCGCTTGGTATGGATATTCTCTGGCACGTCATCTACTTCCTGGCGACGTCGAAATTCCTGGCACTCTTCATAG